>NZ_JAUBWA010000133.1:0-17610 GCF_036702825.1 Microcoleus sp. A003_D6
ATCTTGCACACTTTCAGCGCCGTCACGAGCCAAAGTCTTTTGATGTAAGGGTTTTAGGCTTTTTCAGCAAGCCCTAATTAGGTATGATTCAAAAATAATACTATTATAGCCAAAACGGAGACATTCATAAGCTCGATCGCTTTGAAATTTTCATAAAGTGCGATCTGTAGCTATCCCGATCGTGAATCGACCTTTCCCCCATCCGCGTCCATCAACGTGCATCTGCGGTTCAAAAGAGCGATCGCCCTTACGTCAAAAAGATATCTCGCCCTTTCCCGCATCCGCGTCCATCAGCGTGCATCTGCGGTTCAAAAGAGCGATCGCCAGTCCCTTTTCCCATACAGCTAATAAAAAATTGTCGCTTCAGCCAATCATTGCTAAAATAGACACAAATAATAATGCCTATAAGCCAATGAGCGACATCTCTATCTGCCTACCAGATGACTTACTCATATACATCAATCAAAAAGTACAAAACCCCAATTCTTTGATAGAATCTCTTTTGCAACAATGGCGAAAACAGCAAGAAAACCAAGCTTTAGCAGAAGCTTGCAAGCTAATTGACGAACTAGATTTAGGATGGAATGAGGAATGGCAAACTCAAGCGATTACCGACTGGGAAGCATCTGGATAGCTAGATTCGATCCGTCAGTCGGAACAGAAATACGCAAAACGCGACCTGCGTTAGTAATTTCTGGTACGCTGTTTAACGAGCGGCGCAGCAAAGTGACAGTTTTGCCATTTACCTCAGCTCGTCCTCACGATCCTCGGATTTCCGCTGCTGTGATATTAGTACCTGCATCCCCACAAAATGGCTTAAATGCAGATAGCTTGCTAGTCTGTGTCGATCCCATGACTTTCGACAAAACGAGATTAGTACAACAAGTCGGCCAATTGGAATCGGAGCTATTTTCCCAAGCTCAAGAGATTTTGCAACGCTATCTGGAATTATAGCGATCGTCATTTCCCCCATCCGCGTCCATCCGCGTGTATCTGCGGTTCAAAAAGTGCGATCGGCTTTCATCCATTCGCTTTTATCTGCTTACATCTGCCCTTAAAAAGCCTAATTAGTAAACAAACTCGGCTCTACATAAAAAAAACTACCCAGAATCACAGCCTGCTCTTTGCTGATATCTCGCTCACCATTAACCAAGGCATACACTCCTTCTTCAGAGCCAATAATTCCCATCAAATCCGCAGGTTTTAGCGAGCGCTGTTCTATCAAAAAAAGTAACAATGAATGAGGTGTCGCTGCGACTCCCGGTGCATAATATTCTTGCTCAAATTTTTCAATCAATGCAATCAACAATTCATATAACTCATCTTCTTCTGGAGTGCGATCGCGACGGTGCATTAACTCTTCCACAATAGCCAAAGCCTTTTCATTCTCAGCTTCTGTTCTAATGATTTTCGGCTGATACTGAGACAATAACTCTGTGTACTTATCTGGATTAAAAATAAGGGTCATTTTTCCAGTTCTCCTTATCATACTCAGCATGAGTAAGAATGTATTTGATATAAATCAATTGGCTTTTATAATCGATACTAACTATTAATCTATAATTGTTGCCTTTGATGTTGAAAACGGTAAAATCTCCAACTGCTTCTGCTTTAGGAAAAACAGATTGCACCTCAACTAAATTTGACCATTTGGCTTTCGTAGCAATTTTAAACCAGTTATCTAATCCTTCCCGACAATCAGCATGACTTTCGCTATATTCACGCACTCGCCGATAGCTGATTATGTGCATCTGCTATATTTGGCAATTTTAACTAAATTCCATCTTAGCTAAACCAATTTATTTTGTCAATAGTGGATGTGCCGAGCGCTATAGAAGCTCTTCAATAACTCAAACAGATTATCAGTCAGTATATTTTGCAAAAATGACAAAAATCAAGGATTAAACAACCTAGATGTAGGTTTTATTGTCCTACTGCTACCTGAGTGCGATCGCCCTTTCCCCCATCCGCGTCCATCAGCGTGCATCTGCGGTTCAAAAGAGCGATCGACCTTACCATAGAATTATCAGAGCTTTCGGAGGTACAGTTTAATCAGGAGCCTCCAAATGATTTAAAAACGCTGGCGCGAGTGGTGAATTGTCCGTCCCGATTTAGGAGCGCGCTGTTAAAATAGAAGCATCATTCCCTCCCAACCCATCAATACATCAAAATCTATGAAAATAGAAGACTACCCACTTGCCAAAGAATTAATATTCGATACCGAAGGCAACATCAGTCAAGTCATTCTCAACTATACCGACTATCAGTATCTCGTAGAGGCGATCGAAGATAGAGGACTTCTCCAGGCTATGCGCCAAGTAAAAGATGAAAAGCCGTTAAGTTTACAAGAAGCACTTGACGAACTTGATAAAGAATGAAAGTAGAATATTTGCCATGTTTTTTAAACGATTTAAAAGCTCTTAAAAGTGCGTCTTTGAGCAAGTCAAAGCGATCGTTTTTGTGGAAATTCCCAATGTTACTGATTTACAGACAATTATTAACTTAAAAACATTAAAAGGCGATGACAATGCCTATCGGCTTCGGGTTGGCGACTATCGAATAGGTTTTTATTTGGATGGCGAGACTATTACTTTTGTTAGGGTTCTCCACCGGAAAGACATTTATCGCTACTTTCCACCATAAATCTGTTTTCCAGATACCTTGAATTGGCTTATGTGCCAGATCCCTTTCCCCCATCAGCATCCATTGTGGCACGGGCGTCCCGCCTGTGAGTTCTCTGCGCTTCAAAAGAGCGATCGCCCTTAACACAAAAAGTGCGATCGCCCATTTTAATTCCTAACCAGAAATCACCTCACTCAAAAGATGAGCCTGAGAACCCTCAAGCCGAGGCCCGTGAATCTGCACCACCCTAGAAGCCAAGAAATTGCCCCAACGAGCCGCTTGTACAGAACTCAAACCGTTAGTAATTCCAAACAAAACACCGCCGGCAAAAGCGTCCCCAGCACCCACAGTATCGATCGCCTTTACCGGAAATCCAGCCACATCAACAATCTGTTTTTTCTCCACCACCGTGCAGCCTTTATCCCCATTCGTGATAAAAGCCAAATCCGAAATCTCGCTCATTTTCCGAGCGCACTCTTCCAGAGATTCCTCCTTAAAAAAGCTCCGAACTTCATCAGCATTACAAAAAATTACATCGCAATATTCCGAAACCACCTTGTGAAAATCATCAGCAAAGCGATCGACTAAAAAGCCATCCGAAAAAGTAAAAGCCACCTTCACACCCAGACGCTTAGACTGTTCCATCGTCTCAATGCTAGCCTTTCTCGGATCGGGAGCATCCCAAAGATAGCCCTCAACATAACTGTACTTGCAGTGAGCCAGCCGATCGACATCAATATCCGCCGCAGCCAGAGTAGTAGAAACACCCAAATTAGTACACATCGTGCGTTCCGCATCCGGCGTAGTCAGCACTACACAAGTACCAGTGGGCTCGTTCGACTCAGCAGCAGGATGCACGTTAAAATCAATCCCCGCCGCCAGCAAATCTTGCCGGTAAAATTCCCCGTTAGTATCCTTAGCAACCTTCCCCGAATAATACGCTTTACCGCCGCTCTGAGCCAAACCAATCATCGTATTTGCCGCCGAACCCCCCGATCGCATTTGCAGCGAATTGTGCTCTAAATCGTGCAAAATCCCCCCCTGCGTTTCCGAATTCATCAGCGTCATCCCGCCGCGATTCAGCCCGTGGCCCAGTACAAAATCATCTTCCACCAATGCTAAGATGTCCACTAGGGCATTGCCTACGCCAAACACATCCACCGAACGGGAATCTTGATTGTTTTCTGCTTGATTATTTTCTGTCATCGCTGCTTTTGGGTTTACACTAACTATCAACTCTATAATAAATTTGATTCAAGTCAACATCTAAAATCCCAAATCTAAAATCGCTATGACTGATACTTGTCTCCCACCTCTGATTCAGCAAATGTTGCAGCCCGGATTTTACCCGCACGGGGTAACAGAACCAGTGCAGCTAATTCAGACTCACGCTTCCTTTGTCCTGCTGACAGGAGATTATACTTACAAAATCAAGAAACCAGTCAATTTTGGCTTTTTGGACTATTCAAGCTTGGAGAAACGGCAGCATTTTTGCACCCAAGAGTTGCTGATGAATCGGCGGACTGCACCGGAAATTTACCTGGAAGTTTTGCCAATTGTTCAAAGGGGCGATTTGTTTGGACTTTGCAGCAACTTACCTGCTATAATTCCTACCGAGATTGCTGTAGAATACGCACTGAAAATGCGGGAGTTTCCTCAAGATTCGCTGTTGCTCAGTTTGTTGGGACGAGGACTGTTGACCGAGCAACTTATGGCAGACTTAGGGCGCGAAGTTGCCAACTTTCACAGCACGGCAATTAGTAATAGCTACATTCGCACATTTGGCGAAGTCAGTCAGATTCGCAAAGCGATAGAAAACAATTACCTGCTTTCGCAAAAATATATCGGCGGGCCGCAGACTCAGACACAATATCAGGAAACTAAAGATTATACGGATGCGTTTTTTGAGGAAAATCAAGAGTTATTTGACCTGCGGATTGCCCAAAATAAAATTCGCGAGTGCCACGGAGATTTGCACTTGCGGAATATAGCACTGTGGCAAAATAAAATATTGCTGTTCGATTGCATTGAATTTAACGAGCCTTTTCGCTTTGTTGATGTCATGTACGATGTGGCTTTTACAGTAATGGATTTGGAATCCCGGGGGCGCAGAGATTTAGGCAATGTTTTTCTCAATACTTACATCGAACAAACAGGCGATTGGGAAGGACTGCAACTGCTACCGCTGTATTTGAGCCGTCAAGCTTATGTTAGAGCAAAAGTAACTTCGTTAATGTTGGACGATCCCGCTATTTCAACTGCCCAAAAAGCAGAGATTTCACAGACAGCAGCTCATTACTATAAATTAGCTTGGGAATACACAAAACCGCACCGAGGAAAGTTAA
This sequence comes from Microcoleus sp. A003_D6, assembly GCF_036702825.1. Taxonomy (NCBI): domain Bacteria; kingdom Bacillati; phylum Cyanobacteriota; class Cyanophyceae; order Oscillatoriales; family Microcoleaceae; genus Microcoleus; species Microcoleus sp. A003_D6. The sequence continues at coordinate 4,968 of NZ_JAUBWA010000133.1, forward strand.
TTTTAATGTCGGGTTTGTCGGGTTCTGGCAAGAGTACAGCAGCTCGATATTTGGCTCGCCGCACTGGGGCAATTCATATTCGCTCCGATGCTGTTCGCAAACATTTAGGCGGGATTTCTTTAAATGAACGCGGGGGGCAAGATTTGTACTCGGAGGAAATGACTGACCAGACTTATGGTAGATTGTTAGAGTTGGGGATAATTCTGGCTGACCGAGGTTGGGATGTGATTTTAGATGCAAAGTTCGATCGCCAAAACTTGAGAACCGATGCAATTAATCAGGCTAAATCCCGCGGCTTACCCCTGCAAATCATTTACTGCACGGCACCAATTGAAGTATTGCGAGAACGCCTGCAACAGCGCAGGGGCGATATTGCTGACGCGACAGCCGAACTATTGAGTTCGCAGCAAGCAGCTTTTGAACCTTTTACAGAATTAGAGCAAATTTCTGTAAACATTGTAGATACGGCGCAAGACTTAGAGCTACAATTAAACTTGATTTGTGGCGAGTAGTTGCAGATCGATCGCCTATGCGAATTTGATTGTCTGCTAATATTGTCAATATCTTTCTGTTTTATTACCAGAAAGAATTGGTTTAAAGCCGGAACCGATAAGCGGGAGAAATTAAAATAAGACTATTCATTACTCCAATCCTCGGACTTCTAGGTAGAGGTCGCTGTCAACTGTCAACTGTCAACTGTCAACTGTCAACTGAAAGCTTATGCCAAAATTTACCGGAGACTCCAAGGGGTTTAGCCCCGCGCTGATATGGTTTGTGTTGTTTACCGTTGGTTTTCGCTTAGTAGGATGTAAGCTGCCCCTGAGTCTCGGCCTTGGTGTGCTCGGCGGCGTGGCAGCAGGTTTAATTGTCGCTTGGTGGCACAACGAACTACTACTCAATCCGAATATGCGTTCCAAGGATAAAACCTCGGATGCTATCCTCAATAAAGAAGTAGTGGAAACGGAGGGCAAACTATATAGCAAAACCCCTAGGCGTGAAGCTGCTACATTCTTTGACTGGTTGTCTGCGCCAGAGGATCGTCGCTAGCTTTAGTCATTAGTCATCAGTCATCAGTCATCAGTCATTAATCATTAGTCATTAGTCATTAGTCATTAGTCATTAATCATTAGTCATTAGTCATTAGTCATTAGTCATTAGTCATCAGTCATCAGTCATCAGTCATCAGTCATTAGTCATCAGTCATTAGTCATTAGTCACTAATCCTATTCGTCCCAATACCCAATACTTCGGCTACGCGATCGTATCAGTTCCAAATGCCAAATTCCCAATTGAATGTTTGTATTTCTGTCGAAACTCCTGCCGCTGTTTATTTATCCTTTGGGGTTGAGTTGCCTGTTAATGATGGCGGCTTTAATCACACTTTGGAAGCGTCCAAAATGGGCGGCGGCGCCAATTGCTGCGGCTCTAATTATTTTACTTCTCGGAAGTAGCGGTTGGGTTTCAAAATCGTTAGTTCGATCGCTCGAATGGCAAAACTTACCAACCGCCGAACTCCCCCAAGCTGAAGCGATTATCGTCTTGGGCGGCGGTGTCAAAGCAGCTTTACCTCCCCGTCCTTGGGTAGAATTAGGGGAAGCGGGCGATCGAATAATCTACGGTTCCCGACTTTACAAGCAAGGCAAAGCTCCCCTGCTAATTCTCAGCGGCGGTAGAGTAGATTGGAAAGGCGGGGGCTCTCCAGAATCGGCAGATATGGCAGAAATTGCCCAAACAATGGGCGTACCTGCATCAACAATTCTGCAAGACCCCGATTCACACAACACTTATCAAAATGCCGTCAACGTGCGGAAAATTTTAGATGCTAAAGCTATAAAAGGGCCGGTTTTGCTAGTGACATCGGCGATGCACATGACTCGATCGCTCTTGATTTTCCAGCGTCAGGGAATAAAAGCAATTGCCGCACCAACAGACTTTCAGATGACGCAGCAGGCTATCGCAGCATCCGAAAGCAATTGGCAAGCATTCGCCTTGGATTTATTGCCGGATACCTATCAGTTACACCAGTCAACTAAAGCTTTGAAAGAATACATCGGCTTAATCGTTTATCGGCTGCGGGGATGGCTTTAAGAGATTTTAGATTTTAAATTTTGGATTTTAGATTGAAGAATTTAAACTAATATCAAATCCGGTTGCATCTCAATTGTAGGGGCGGGCGGGTTTATATAATTTGTCTATACTTATCAAATATCTGGGCGAACCCGCCCCTACAAAACTTCATTAGATAAAATTCCGAATCAAACGGATACGATCTAAAATCTGAAATCTAAAATCTAAAATCTAAAATCCTATGATTTAGTGTGTTAGCTTAAAGTCATTACAGCAAATATTAGCCACACTCTCCCCCAAACAATCATGCTGCCCCACGAGTTGCAAAATATTGCCCCAGAACCGACTCCCGCGGCCGAAATTTTTCAGAGACACCAAATTGTCCGCGAGTTTTACGAGGAAATTAAGTACCGTCAAGAACTAGAACTTCACTGCCAGTGGTACTACGCTACAGCCAAGCAGCATCAGCAGGAATTGCAGAAAATGCAGGGAGATTTGAATATATTCGGTTGGTTCAGCCGCGGACGGTCGAAAAATTAAGGATGAAACAAAAAAAGATGGTTTGTAGTAAGGAATTTAGTTCTGCCGATCGACTAAAAGCTACAGAAAAAACTGAACTCCTCACTACAAATTCTACAACAGCTATATGACTCCCGCCCGAAAACGGATAATTGCTTTCCGACAGGAGTATTGATCTGCCCAAAATCTTAGACCATAGTTCAAGCCTCCAGATTCATCTGTGGAGTAAATCTAAAATCTAAAATCTAAAATCTAAAATCGACTGACGGGATTTGATATTGTCTTTGGGCTCCGGCTTCAACTTTTGAGACAGCTAGAGTTCCGAAGATATTACTTCGACCTCATCCTCTTTCAGGTGAGCTTTAAATTTTTTGTCAAACTGAACTAGAACCGGCCAATTGGCACTGACAGGTCGGCCGTGCCATTCGTGAACGATCGCCACGATTTCTCCTTCCATACCCTTAATATCAAATGGTTGATTGCGATTTTGAGGGTGGTGGTAGACAACAACAGAGTTTTTAATGCAAACGCGATCGCCAACTTTCATCAAAATTATGGGTAGAAACCCCGTCCTTTTAGGACGGCTTTATATTTTTAATTACTACCGCCTTGGGACTGGTTGAGTCGGTGTACTTTTGTATTGCACTTTCAACGGGACAGTTACCGTTTCAAATCTCCCAATCCTGTACGCATAGTATTTTGCTCCGAAGAGCCTCCCTTGCGGGGTAATGTTAGCTTGTCGGTCAATGTTTTCTAAGCTTGTTAGGCTAGCAGCACTGTTCCAGTGACCTTAGAACTGTTTAACCACTAGCGACAGAGCAAGGGACTAGCTTCGTATCCCAGGGTGTCGTGACTCAAAAAACGTAGTCAGTTAAGACTTAGGCCCGTCAGAATGGCTTGTTAGATTTCTCTTTCAAGCCTCATGCCGTCGGGGCTGAGGTTCCTGACAAATTTAAACTTAGTGTTCTTTCTTCAAAACTCTACAAAGCCTGCAAGTGCAGAACACCTATACGCTTTGGGGACAGTCTTTTTATCTTCCCACATAAGTAGAGCGAAAACTTAAACAAAGTTGGCGGTTCCCTGTCGGTGCTTCGATCCCCAGCCGCGATCCCGGCAAACCGAAATGCCGGTGATTCTCGGTCTATCCCGCAGGCCCGATCGGGATTTAAACCCCGAGCTGGCGGATTTTCAAGCGCGAAAATTGATTTGGTTGGCTAATCGAGAAGCGATCGACTTAACTGGTTCAACCAACACTCAACATCAACAGCCAGAGTTTGACCCAACTCCAGCAACTGCCGGATCGAAGGCAACTCCCAGCCGCCGTCTGGTCGGGCGATATCCAAGGCAACGGGCTCGACCGCACTTTCGGCCACCGAAGCAGCTCGCCGTTGCAGCCAGCCCAAACACAGAGGCACAATTTGGCTGTACAGAGAATGGAAATACAGTTCCTGCGATTTGTCCAAACACAAACCCAGACTCAGCCGATCGCCCACAGCAATCAAACGCTCGATCGTGCGGATATCAGCTTCCAACTTGACAGGCGATCGGTCCTCTACGCCCGATCCTGCTTGCAGCAGCGCGTCTAGCGATCGCCAAACCAGCTTTTCCAAAATTTGCTTGACTTCGGGAACGTTCAACCGACAGCGGAGATGACCGCTTTCAGTGGCGATCGCCTCAATTTCTGCCAGCAGCGCCTCCGGGTTCTCGGTTTCCAGTTCCAGGGCCTTGGCCGCCGTCAAACAGCGGTGTCCCAAAGCCACCTCCGCCGCCACCTGCAACTCTACCGGCACCGGGAGTTCGTCGCGGTGGAACGCCATCATCACCCCGTAATTTTCGCGGTAAACCTGAGTGTAAAGCTGATCCAAGCGAGTCAAGTTTTCCTGACTCAGCAACTGCACGATCCGGTGGCGTTCCTCAGCGAATAAATCTCGCAAGCTAAAGGACTGATCCCCAAACAGCCGCACCATTTCCAGAATCGCGTGGGCCGCCGAAGCTTCTTGCATAACTCCAAACAACCGCTCTTTGAGCATAGTGTAAGACCGGCGGCTGCCAAAAGGCTGAATGCAGCAGTGGAAGTCCCAGCCGCCGAGGTGGAACGCAGCAAACACATAAACCTCTGTTTCCCGCGTAATTTCCGAGGTTAACTGCAATTGACCCACAGCCAGAGTCATCGAGCCCATGCGCTGAATTTGGAAATCTTGCTGCTGGGTCTGATAGCAGTAAACTCGCTGTTCGCGCGGAAACTTGGCAAACAGAGAACTGATAGCGTAGTGGGCGGCCACTTGTCTGAGACTAATTTGGGCTGTCACCACCAGTTGGCGGTAAACTTCTGCCCCTGTTTTGAAACAGTCAACGTTGCTGGGTACGAGGGCTAGTCGATCGACAAAATCCTTTTCTAGCTGGATGCCGGTGACTTCCCCCGCCAATTCAAGCGCCCGGGCCGCGTAGCGCAGAATTTGCACGCCTTCTGGCCGCGAGATTTCTTCAAAAAACCAGCCGCAGCTAGTGAACATTAACAGCGTGTGGCGCTGCATTTCCAGCAGTCGCAGGGCGTCCACCTGTTCGGAGGCATCGAGGGGGCGCACTTGATGGCGTTGGAGGAAACTGTCAACGTTAGCGGGCGATCGATCCCGAATGACATAAATATATTCATCTCTGGCTTTCCAGGGATCGCACAACAGCTTGCGCCCCGCTTCTTCGTAAATCGGAATCAGCCGATCGCGCAGCCAATTCAAAGTATCCCGCAAAGGCTTGCGCCACAGCAGGTGCCATCCGCCGCCGCCACCGCAGCCGCAATCATCTTGCCAGCGATCGACCCCGTGAGAGCAACTCCAGGCCGTCACGGGTTTGAGTTCCACTTCCCAAGCGGGAGGATTTTGACTTAAATAATGAGCAAAATTCGTCACCGTCCAGCCGCGGCGGGGAAACTCTTCTGTGAAGGCGTAGGCGAGGCATTTTTCGGTACTGTGTTTGTGGTGGCCGAAAGTTTCGCCGTCCGTCGCCACGCAGATTAATTGAGCCGGTCGGTGGTCTCCCCGTACGGCTTGACCCAAGCGCCCCGCCAAGTGGTGGCTGCTGCTGAGAACGTCATTGAAGCCCATATCCCGCGAGATCGGGCCGTCGTAGAAAAAGATATCAATGTAGGGAGTGTTGGCAGGTGTGGCTGCGGAATTTTGGAAGTGTCTGCGACCAAAATGGTGAGTGCTCAGCGGCGAGAGTTGGTGGTCAGCCATCAACCGCATTTCTGGTTTCAAATAGCAGCGGTACGGGCGAGTCGGATCGATTTGGCCGCCGCCGACTTCGTGCCATTCGGAATTTTCCGCTGGTTCCCCTTCTTGGTTTTGCCCGATTAGCAGGCGGCAGCGTTCGGCTTGGGAGGGGGCTAAGACAATGAAGCGGATGCCTTCAGCGACTAAAACTTCGAGGGTGGCGTAGTCTACGGCGGTTTCGGCGAGCCATATTCCTTCGGGATCGCGATCGAACCGGGAGCGAAAATCAGCGATCCCCCAGCGAATTTGGGTGTATTTGTCTCGCTCGTTAGCCAGCGGCATGATGATGTGATTGTAGACTTGGGCGATCGCGTTGCCGTGACCGTTGAGCCGCTGACAGCTTTTGCGATCGGCTTCCAGAATCCGCTGGTAGACTTCCGGGTCATAGCGTTCGAGCCAGCTCATCAGGGTCGGCCCGATGTTAAAGCTCATATACTCGTAGTTGTTGACGATCCCCGTGACTTCGCCGCGATCGTTGAGTATGCGGGCAAAGGCGTTCGGGCGGTAGCACTCGTTGTCAATGCGTTCGTTCCAGTCGTGGGCGGGGGAGGCGCTGGCTTGGCGTTCGATCGCGTCCAGGTAAGGGTTTTCCCGAGGCGGCTGGTAAAAGTGACCGTGAACCGTCACGCACACCCCAGTTGCAGCAGCCGCACTGCTTTGGGTCGCAGCCGTTACGGTTGGCGAAGACAAAGGTAGCAGATCGGATTGAGTTGTAGAAATCGAAACCATGCGAGCGAATCCTCAAGTAGTTAAAGACAATAAAACCAGCCTAATTACAAACTGAAACCTTACGCAGCAAGAGTTTCAGCTAGGCATCTGTTCGGGCTAAATTTTGGCAGATAAGTTTTGATACATTTGTAGTATTGCGAGCAAAGCATTCGTTCCAAGATGCCAACCGTCGATCCCTGGGTTTTTCTGCCAATGCTTTGCTGTTGAAAGACTTAAAAAAGGTAGCTTTTGCTGCTTTTTGGCACTTGCGACCCATTTCGGGTTCGTGCTTGCAGGGCTGCTGATTGAGATTTTGATTTACATTGCTGGATCTTAAAGTCTTATTCATTAAATAGCAAGTTTTCGCCGGAAAATTTTAAAATTTGGCAATAAATCTTGACGTTTCTGGATATCGGTTTAACGCCCGATGAATTTATAGAGTAAGAGTTTTGCCCGAGTTTCGCATCATACTTTAGGTGCTTTTTACCTAAGTCCTGGAGAAGTTATGCCAGTTGGGTTCGGGCGGGGCAGATTTGCTGCAAATGTACTTTCCAGAAGAGTTGTAACACTTGTGCGGAGTCAAAAGGCAACAAAAAAGCAAAACGGTAAGTGTTAGGTTTTAAATCCTGAGAGGTATGTGAGGGCGGAGGCGGAGGAGGAGGAGGAGGAGGGTTTGGACGAGAAGATGCTGCATCTTCTCGTCCAAACTGGAGAGGCAATTTGCCCAGAGTGCCAAGTTAGAGGCGATGATTCGGGAAAATCTGCGGGGGTAAAGTTATGGGAATTGAGGTATTGCTGAAGTCCGAACGCTCCGATATCCTGAGAATTGCTACTCACCCAGGCGCGTTAAATATGCGAGTTTTTGGTTCAATTGCCAGATGTGAAGCAACAGCAGATAGTGAGGTGGATTTTTTAGTATAATTGGAACCAAAACGCACGTTTTCAGCAATATTAAAGAATGTATTGAGCGGATTTAGTCTTACGAAATCAGGGTAAAAGACGGCGAAATAATTGTATAGGGGACTATCTAATGCCAGAGATCAGCAGATTTTTAGGCATCATCATTACGATGTACTATAACGACCACCCGCCCCCGCACTTTCATGCCCGCTACAATCAACAAAAAGCCATCATTGATATCGAAACCCTCTCAATCCTAGAAGGCAAACTTTCCCCTCGCATCTTAGGATTAGTTGTAGAGTGGGCTGCCCTTCATCAAACAGAACTCATGCAAAACTGGCAACTTGCCAGACTTCAAACACCATTAGAACCTATTGCTCCTTTGGAATAAACAATGCTCAAAGATATTAGCTCAGTTCAACCATTAGAAAACTATCAACTTCACCTCAAATTTGAAGATAACCAAGAGGGAGTAGTTGACATTAGCCAATTAATCGAATTTACCGGAATCTTCGCCCCCCTGCAAGACTTAACTTACTTTAACAAAGTCAAACTAAATCCAGAATGGGGGACAATTTACTGGGAAAATGGAGCGGATTTAGACCCCGATGTTCTCTACTCCATTGTCACCAACCAAATAATATCAACCTATGAAAAAGTTTCCTTCAGATGAACGCCAACACCCAAAAAGAGGAATTTAGCTATGCTTATGTCTATGCGGTAACAGCCGCGGCAAGCTACTCATTCCAAATAGCCCCGCGTCCCTTAGATGCAGAAGGAGTTGACGTAATTATTACAGGTTTGGGACCATCAAAATCAACGCGCCGCCCTCGCCTAGATGTCCAAATAAAATGCACCTCCAGAAAATTACTGGATAATGAAATTATCCGATATCCCCTAGAAGTTAAAAACTATGAAGAATTAAGGCTAGAAAACCCTTTCGTCCCCCGCATTCTGATTATCGTTTTAGTACCCGAAAGCCAAGAGGATTGGTTGCGCCAATCTCAACAAGAACTCTCCCTGCGCTATTGTGGCTACTGGGCATCATTGCGAGGGCTACCGCCCACCCAAAATCAAAACACTGTCACTGTTCAAATACCCATACAAAACATTTTCAACACAGACGCTTTAAAAACTCTCATGCAGCGCATTGAATCAGGAGAACTCCTATGATAGTAACAGTCCGCGACCCCGATATTCTCAAAACCTTAGAACCGCCTCAAGTCGCTGCTTATTTACAAAAACACGGATGGCACGAACAAAGCCGAGACGGTGACAAATCATCGATGTGGACTCGCAAGAATGAAGCAGGCGAAGACTACGAAATTTTGTTAGCTCTAAAACCCGAAGTCAGCGGTTTTGCTCTGCGGATGTACGAAGTCATGGAAACCCTAGAAATTGTCGAAAATCGCTCTCAAATTGAAATATTAGCAGACTTGATCACCTCACTCCCCAATATGACCTTACAGGGAATTGTCATGCAAGTTCACACTCCCAACACCGACAAATTAAGTGGCGAAATAACCTTAATAGGCGTCATTGCTGACAAATTGCGGAAAATTCAAACTTCACTCGCCGACAAAGATTATATCCTGGCGATTAAAGCTTATCAAGAACGCTTACCGATTCTCTGTAGCGGTGACTTAATCAAAGACAACAACGCCTTCATCCTCAAAAACCCCCACAACTTAACTCTCGATGAATTGTGGTAAAACTAACAGATTTTGTCATCTATAGCAATCCTTGCAGGAGTCGTAAATTTTTTACCCCACCCCAGCCCTCCCCGAACCCGCGGGGAGGGAGTAAGAGATTCACAAATGATTTAGGATTGCTATATGGAGCGGATTTAGTCTTACGAAGTCGGGGAAAAGACGCCGAAAGTATTGTATAGGAGACAATCTAATGCCAGAACTCAGCAGATTTTTAGGCATCATCATTACGATGTACTATAACGACCACCCGCCCCCGCACTTTCATGCCCGCTACAATCAACAAAAAGCCATCATTGATATCGAAACCCTCTCAATCCTAGAAGGCAAACTTTCCCCTCGCATCTTAGGATTAGTTGTAGAGTGGGCTGCCCTTCATCAAACAGAACTCATGCAAAACTGGCAACTTGCCAGACTTCAAACACCATTAGAACCTATTGCTCCTTTGGAATAAACAATGCTCAAAGATATTAGCTCAGTTCAACCATTAGAAAACTATCAACTTCACCTCAAATTTGAAGATAACCAAGAGGGAGTAGTTGACATCAGCCAATTAATCGAATTTACCGGAATCTTCGCCCCCCTGCAAGACTTGTCTTACTTTAACCAAGTCAAACTAAATCCAGAATGGGGGACAATTTACTGGGAAAATGGAGCCGATTTAGACCCCGATGTTCTCTACTCCATTGTCACCAACCAACCGATACAAATCAAGGAAACCATAACCAACATGATGTAATTTTATCTACATAGTTAAAACCAAACAGGTTAACAAGAATAATCGCTACGTAAAAAGTGGACATCAACCAACAAAAAGAACAATTCAGCAACGTCTACCTACAAGCTGTCACCACTGTTGCCGGCTATTCCCTCTACAAACCATTCGTAGACGATGACAGCGTAGATTGGGGAGTAGCTGCGAAAGGCGGGACTGGCCCCATTAGAGCGCCTCGCTTAGAATTGCAGTTAAAATCTACATCAAGAGACATCCAAGACGATAACTCCATCCGCTACCCCCTCAAACTCAAAAACTACGACGACTTAAGAATGGATGACTTCGCCATTCCCCGAATTTTAGTTGTCGTTTTAATCCCCGAAACACTCGAAGACTGCTTAACCCAGTCGGAACCAGAACTCTGCATGAGAAGCTGCGGATATTGGAGCTCGCTGCGGGGAATGGCAGACACACAAAATACCAGTGCTGTCACCGTCACCATCCCTAGAACTAACCAATTTACAGTCGCCGCCCTTCAGTCAATTATGGAGGGAATTAGCCAAGGAGTTCAACCATGAAAGTCACCGTAAAAGATAGCCAAACACTCCAAACAATCGAGCTAAATCAACTGAGAAATTACTTACAAACTCACGGCTGGCATGAAGACCAACCTTTCTTAGATAATGCCACACTTTGGCACAAACCAACAGCCGATGCAGAAGAATTTGAAATATTGCTACCTAACCGGGAAAACCTGGGAGATTATGCAGCCCGTATCCGCGAGGCAATCCAAACCCTAGAAAACGCAGAAAATCGCCCTCAAATTGAAATTTTAAGCGAACTACTTACCAGCATTCCCAACACGATAATTCAGGGAATTGTTATGCAAATTCACACGCCAAATACCCAAAAATTAACTGGCGAAATTACTTTCCTCGGCCTGGTAGCTGACAAATTGCGGAAAATTCAAACATCCCTCGCAGACAAAGATTATATCTTGGCGATTAAAGCTTATCAAGAACGCTTACCGATTCTCTGTAGCGGTGACTTAATCAAAGACAACAACGCCTTCATCCTCAAAAACTCCCACAACTTAACCCTCGATGAATTGTGGTAAAACTAACAGATTTTGTCGAAATCTATATTAAACCTCTTGCAAAAATCCTTTTCATCAATTGATGGGACGGGCTCTCCGGCCCATCCCACAAGAGTTATTTTTTCTTGTGGGATGGGCCGGAGAGCCCGTCCTAATTATTTTTGCAAGAGGTCTATTAAACACCTTCCAAACAGATATCAAGTTCCCTAGCAAAGGCCTCTGGCGCATCCAGCATCAGCCAGTGTCCAGTATCGGGTAGCGTAGTTGTCGTCAGTGTGGGACGGAGGACGTGGAGGCTGAACGGAAAAGTGTTTGAGGGAGCAATAATGGCGTGGGCTCGTGTTCCAGGGGCTGCTAGGTAGCGATCGAGAGCATCAACAGCTTCAAAGGCAAACATCCCGCGAGACATTCCAGCCAGACAATCCTGTGGAGTCGCCGCCAAGCAAGCGAGAATTCGATCGCGCGTATCGGCCCTGCTTCCTGTCAGCGCCTCATTGAAGCTGGTTTCCACAGCAGCCCGCCAATCCTCCGTCTCCAGAGCCCTCTGGTAGGGGACGATCCGTGCCTCGTAAACGTCTGCGGGAACTCTGGTAAAGTCTCCAGGTGGGTCTGCTAGAATCAACTGCGCGATGCGGTGCGGTGCGCTGGCTGCTGTGGCGAGGGCAATACAAGCACCGAAACTGTGCCCGACGATCGCCACTCGATCGAGTCCCAGCCCATCCAGTACCGCCAAAACATCCGCTGCACAGGAGGCGGGCGCATAGTTGCCGTCCTCCGGCGGTGCAGAATCACCGTGTCCCCGCATATCAAGGGCGATCGCGCGTCGGGTACGGGCGACACGGGCAAGCTGGACATCCCAGATACTCGCCGAAACCGCCATACCGTGCACGAACACCACCGGCAGCAGTTCCGACTCCCCAGCCGTCACAGGGGGGCTGGCTTCGATGATGTGAATAGTGCCGATCGGTCCTTTGAGAGTTGTCGATCGCATAAAATCTTCTCCTAAGTTTTATAGTCCTGGACGCACGGGTAGTCAGAAACCGGATTTTTCGCAAAAATACTCGGTTATATCAAATCCCTTAACATCGGAATTATGCATCTCTCTCTTCTCTTTCTCTGTGTCCTCTGTGCCCTCTGTGGTTTAATCATTCCGATTCACACAACCAATTTTACCCAGGGCTATTTCATTCTGGTTGAGTAGCTGATATGATAATAAACTATCGTAGTCATTCACATGATCTGTCATGTCTCAAATTGCCATTATCGAAGCCTTCGCAGACCTACCCGATACTCGCCGAAGAGCGGGGCAACGCCATCATCAAGCACTGTGACACCGCCTTGTTTACGTTAGGCGTTGCTGCCGGAAATCGTGGATTTCTGGCGATTGGGGATTGGTTAAAAGCCCATCACGAGCAATTAGTCACTTTATTTGAACCACCCTTCGGGCGATTACCCTCCTACAGCACAATTCGGCGGACATTACTGCGGTTAGAGTATCAGACTTATTCCGGTTGTTTATCGAGGTTTTTGGGAATTCAACCAATCAGGGTAAGCTCATCTAATTTGGTATAAATTGTACTTGAAAAAAATCCAAGATATCCATAGTAGCTTTCGCGTTAGTCAGGGTTCTATAATGCATTAAAAGCTAAGTCATCAAAAG
>NZ_JAUBWA010000134.1:0-17541 GCF_036702825.1 Microcoleus sp. A003_D6
TATATAGTCCAAATAAAAGTCCATGACAGCAAATGTATTGTTTGTTACATTATACACCATAAAGTCAGGAGAGCCATCTCGGTATCTAAACCATTAATCGCAGACTTAGAAGTTATGTCTGTAAAGGGAGCGCGAGAACGTACCAAAAGTTTATCTTCACCTTGCTTGAAGTCAGCAACAGTATCTATTCTCCCACTCATCCAAAGCCTAAACTTGTCAGCCCCCCTGCCACCAACCAGATAATCATCACCGCTCAAGCCAAACAATAAGTCGTCGCCGGCCCCGCCAATCAGTGTTTGGATGCCGTCTCCACCAAGGAGAGTATCGTTATACCTAGAACCTATTGCTACTTCGATGCCGGAGAGCGAGTCTATGCCGCCCTGCCCGTCGGAAGCCCGACCTAACCCAGACCCGTCACCGACAGCCCCCAATTGGAGATAGACGCCAGTTCCTCCAAAACTGTAAGATACTGTGTCGATGCCATCCCCGCCATTGAGCAAGTCATTGCCGGCACGACCCGACAAAGAGTCATTACCGCGTCCGCCCAAGAGCGTCTCATTGTCGCCCCCACCCACTAAGGTGTCGTCTGCGTTAGAACCGATAACGACTTCAATGCCTGAAAGCGAGTCTACAAAGTCGGGTAATTGAGAACTGGAACGTAGCCCGACAATGATCTCAAAGCGCCAAGTAGCCCTGCCTAACCCAGAACCGTCGCCGACTTCGCCTAACTGAAGATTGATACCATCTCTTCTGTCCTCAGAGCTGTAAAATACTGTGTCGATGCCATCGCCGCCATTTAGCAAGTCATTACCGCCACCACTCCACAAAGAGTCATTACCGCGTCCGCCCAAGAGCGTTTCATTATTGGAGTTCCGGCCAACTAAGGTGTCGTCGAAGTTAGAACCGATAACGACTTCATGACCCGAAAGCCGGTCATAACCGCCCAATCCATCGGTAGTGCGGACGTACGGAGAACCGTAGTAGTAGTCCGGCCACTTATCGATGGGTTGAAGATCGATACCAGTTCTCGCACTCGTGTAAGATACTGTGTCGATGCCATCCCCGCCATTGAGCAAGTCATAGCCATCCCCGCCATCAAGCAAGTCATTGCCGCCCAAGCCCCAGAGAGTGTCATTGCCAGCCATGCCATTGATAATGTCATTGCCAGCAGTGGAAGCGGGAGGGCCGGAGAAGTTGTCAGGGCCAGCAGTGCCAGTTGTTGTTGCCATATATTTAATTTCCGATTGAGATTAAGAAACTGAAACCGTCAAAAAGGTAAAAATTTACAGTGTGAATTTTTCAAATGAACTTACTAAAAAATCCACCCAAAAAACCAACAAGTCTCCTATCTTAGGCAGCCAGGAAACTCAAAAGATATAGCTAGACTTCGGTGAGCCAGCTTGACTTTTTTGCTGAAGTTTTACGTTCTTGTTCAGTAATTTCACTGTGTCGGTATGTTATCTCTAAATCGAATACTAAGGATCGGCTCGTGTCAAATCTTTATGAAAAGCTTAAAAACAAACTTATTAAAATAACTTATGATTGCCAGCCCTATCGCCTAAAGAATAGTGTGAATTAAGGCTCAAAACCTTGACGCCAGACACCTAACACTAAACTTTGCTAATGTGAATTTTATATTTTATATTAAATACTTATCAAACCGATACTAAATCAGCAAAGATTATCATATAAAACAATCAACTTACTCAAATCGCTGAGAAGCTTAGCTTTACACAATGTTTATAAACTTACTTAAGTAAATAGGGAATTCGCCCTCAAAATAGCTGAAGCAATGTTTTTAAGATAAGTTGACAACAATCCCAATCTCGGCTAAAAATAGCAGACAATTTTAAAATTCAGATGTTCGGTAACTTTTACATTGTCTGCTATTCTTAATTCTCATCGTCCTAAAAGCTTCACCAAACCAACGCCACCAAAGTAAAGAGCCAGCACCGCACCTCCTAAAAGACTTTGCGTTAAAGGGTCAGTAGAAGGCGTTAAAACTGCTCCCAAAACGGCCGCTCCCAAGACTACATACCGCCAACCGGAGAGCATTTTGTTGGAAGAAACTATGCCCAAAAGACCGAGCAAGACTTGCACGATCGGGATTTGAAATGCTAAGCCAGTGCTGAACATTAATAATAAAACAAATTCAAAGTATTTGTCGATCGACCACAATTGCTCTACAACATCCGCCCCGTAGGTGACAAAGAAGTTGAGCGCCGCAGGAATCAAAGCTATGTAAGCAAATACTAACCCGCCTAAAAATAAGAAACTAGAACCGAAGAAAACCGGGCCGAGCAACCCGCGTTCTTTGCGAGTCAAGCCTGGGAGAACAAATAACGCTATTTGGTAAAAAATAAACGGGCTGGCGATTAGCAAACCGCTATATCCGGCAACTTTAATCGAGACAAAGAAATACTCTCCGGGAGCTAGTTGCAAAAACTTGACTGGCCCGGCCGGTACTTCTAGCAATTGTACGATCGGTCTCACATATAAAAAGCAGCCGACTACACCGATTGCGACGGCAATTAGCGAGTAGAAAAGTCGCTGCCGCAATTCTTCTAAATGGTCGAACAAAGACATCTCAACTTCGTCGGGGAGTTCGTCGAGAAATTCGTTTTCTAAGTTGCGGGAACCCATGAAACTGTCTGCAATTGGTAAAATGCTCGGTTCGAGGTTATTTTCGAGGTTATTGTCGTCGAAATTTTGTTCGGATGTCTCCAAGTCTGAGGGGGCTGTCATAAGGAATGGGAATGGGGAATGGGGAATCGGGCATCGGGCATCGGGCATCGGGCCCAAAAGCATTGGCTTCAGTTATTATAACCAACAAATAACAACCAACAACTAACTAATGACTAATGACTACTGACTAATGACTTCTTCAATGACGATCGCAATTTTGCCGATCGCGCGGCCCGTTTCGCTGTAAGCGTGGGCTGCTGCTACTTCTGCTAAGCTGTAAGTGCGATCGACAATCGGCTCAACTTTACCAGATTCGATTAATTCTCGCAAAATGCCTAAATCGCTGGGGTTGGTATCGGCTACAATTAACTTAGCTTTTTTACCAGACAAAAACCAGCTCGTTAACATCGGTGCGAGGTTGTCGAAACTCGGCAAAGTCGAGATATAAACTCCCTCCGGTTGCAGCACTTTTTCGCATTCAGCAAATGTTTTTGTCCCCACAGCATCTAAAATTATATCATATTTATCGGTTTGTTGAGTAAAGTCAATTAGTGCGTAATCTAAGACAAAATCGGCTCCCAAACTCTTGACAAAATCTCGATTTTTAGCACTGCAAACTCCCGTTACTTCCGCATTCATTGCTTTCGCAACTTGCACGGCAAAAGTGCCGACTCCGCCGGAAGCGCCGTTAATCAATACTTTGTTTCCTGCTTGAATTTGACCCAAATCCCTGAGCGATTGCAAAGCAGTTAAACCTGCGATCGGTACTGCTGCTGCTTCTGCATGAGTGATGTTTTGAGGTTTAATGGCGGCAGAAGATTCGGGTACGACAGCGTATTCGGCACAAGCGCCACCAGTCAGGGGATTTAAGCTGGTATAAACTTCATCTCCGGGTTGAAATTTGGTGACTTCCCGACCGACTTCCACGACAATTCCTGAGATGTCAGAACCGACGATTTTAGGAAAGTTAAATCCTGTGAATAGTTGCAGGTGTCCTTGCCGGATTTTCCAGTCTACGGGATTGACGCTGCTAGCGCGAACTCTGACTAACAATTCGTTGGATTTGGCGATCGGCTTGGACAATTCTCGGTATTGCAATTCCTCGGCGGAACCGTAGCGATCGAACGCAACTGCTTTCATGGCAAATTTTCCGGTCTATTTTTAATAGAACACAATACGGTTCACTTAACACTATTTATACCCCGGAGATCCCCCTAAATCCCCCTTAAGAAGGGGGACTTTGAGGGCATTCTTGTCCCCCCCTTTTTAAGGGGGGTTAGGGGGGATCTGTCTTAATTGAACCGTATTGCAATAGAACACTCAATCCTGTACAATTACAGCACATTCGATCTAAATGTGGCACAGTAAATTCAGCTAGCCTTGTAGCAGCGGGCGATCGACTTTCTTGAAGGCCGACCGACTGGGCGCAGGCGTCAGGCAATGGGTTCGCTGGCACGCCGTGCGATCGACTAGCGATTAAAATTAATAGGGACCGGATGACCGATCCCATAACCCTGAGCATAATCTACTCCCATCTCCCGCAATTTTTCTAAGATAGTCTCGTCTTCGACAAACTCAGCTATAGTTTCAAGATTCATCGCATGGGCAATACGATTAAAGCCTTCAACCAGCGCTTGAGAAATCAAATTATGACTAATATTCTTGACAAAAGCACCATCAATTTTTAGATAATCAACTGGTAAATTCATCAGATAAGCAAAGGAACTCAATCCACTGCCAAAATCATCTAAAGCAAAGCGACAACCAATCTTTTTGAGTTCGCTCATGAAATATCTGGCTTGCTCAAAGTTTGCGATCGCTGCGGTTTCCGTGATTTCAAAACAAATTCTCTGAGGGGGAACTTGGTAGCGAGAAAATTGTTCGATTAAAAACCTCAGAAACTGATTGTTACTAATGCTAGCCCCAGAAAGATTGATCGTATATAAGCCTTGACTAAGAACATCTTTCTCGGGAAAATTGTGATAGTTAGAGAAAAATTTTTCGATTACCCAACAATCGATCTCAGTTATCAAGCCGTAACGCTCGGCGGCGGGAATAAACTCATTTGGAGATACTAATTCTCCATTTTCGTCCACCATTCTGAGCAAAAGCTCATAATGCTCTACTAATGGTTTAGAGGTAATAGAGACAATCTTTTGGTAGTAGAGACAAAAACGATTGGTTTCCAGCGCTCGACTGATTTGGGAAATCAACTGCCTCTCACCACGTTGTTTAATTAGTTCGCTATCATCTAGACTATAAATATGAACACAGTTGCGGCCTCTGGCTTTGGCGGCATAACAAGCTGCATCAGCCGCTCCCAGAATATCCCTCAAATTTTGGCTTGTTTGGTCAATAGCAACAACTCCAATGCTGACTCCAATAATAAAGGTTTTGCCATTCCAAATAAACCGAAACTGATGCACTAGGTCTTTGAGTTGTTCCGCAATCTTAGCTGCTTGAGAGAGGGGACATTGACTGAGCAAAAGACCAAATTCATCACCTCCCAAACGAGCCAGCGTGTCATTAGCACGGACTCCATTTTGAAGAAGTGCGGTGATTTGGCACAGTAGATCGTCGCCAGCAATATGACCTGCGGTATCGTTAACGACTTTGAACTGGTCTAAATCTAAATAACAGAGAGCGTGCTGCTGATTGCTATCTTGACAAGAGGCGATCGCCTCAATTAGTTGCTGCTCAAATCCTCGACGGTTGATTAAACCCGTCAGAGCATCGTGAGTGGCTTCCCAAGAGATTTGACTAGCAAGATTGCGCGATTCGGTAACATCATGAAAGACGATGACTGCCCCGATAATTTGACCTTGGCGGTCTCGAATTGGTGCTGCTGAGTCCTCAACGGCATACTCCGTCCCATCGCGGGCAATGAGGATAGTATGGTTAGCTAAGCCCACAATTCGATTCTCCAACAGAGCCTTGTCGATCGGATTCTCTACTGGCTTTCGCGTTACTTCATTGACAATTACAAAGACTGTAGACAGGGGGAGTCCCTGAGCCTCATGAGCCTTCCAGCCTGTCAGTTGCTCAGCGATAGGATTGAAATATCGCACATTACCTTGAGCATTGGTAGTAATAACTGCATCGCCAATCGATTGGAGCGTCACTTGAGCTAGTTCTTTTTCGGCAAACAGGGACTCTTCGAGACGTTCGCGTTCTTCAATTTCTCTCAAGAGACGTAAATTCTGCTCTTGGAGGCTTTGTTGCAACCGTCGGATGGTTAGGTGAGTTTCGACACGAGCTAATACTTCTTCGACTTGAAACGGCTTAGCAATATAATCTACCCCACCAACAGCAAACCCCTGAACCTTATTGAAAGTTTCATTGAGAGCACTCAAAAAAATTATCGGAATGCCTGCGGTTTTCTCGTCAGATTTTAATTGTTTGCAAACTTCATAGCCATCCAAATCGGGCAATTTAATGTCGAGTAAAATTAGTTCCGTCCATGGCGATTGGGCGGCTCGGATAGCCATTGCGCCTGTTGTGGCACTGCGAACTTTATAACCATGTGCGCTCAAAGTACGGCTGAGAAGACGCAGGTTATCAGGCAGATCGTCAACAATTAAAATATTGCCTCGGTAGTTGGTAGCTGGATCGCTAACCCTATCCCTAGTTCTATCGACAATCCTACTGCTTTCCATACTTTCCTGGTAGAGCACTATAAGCCTATGACAATTGTTCGGACAGTTTTCAATCACCAACGGTATAATACGGGTTCTGAGTTCCTTACTCTGTGAAATCACAAACGGTACAATGCGGGTTTGAGTCGCTGCCCAAAAAACTGCCAGGAGTATTGCTATATGAACAAGAGTATACTTGAATTATTAGGCGATCATCTATTCACTTTACGCATAAAGAATTCGTGCATCGCAGATATCTAGGGCTGGCACGGTGGCACAGTCCCTACAAAATCTGACTTGTTCAGGTAGGGATAATCCCCCCGCGGTTGCCCTTCTTCGTTTCGCTTAACATCAGGAGAATATTTTTTCAACCCAAGCAGCCGATATAGGAACAAGCACATTTCTCAGAGGGCAAATCTACTCGTCATTGCGATCGGATGTCTCGTGCTGCTGGGTTGGCAATTTGACATCTCCCTACTCAAAAGTGGTTTTCCCGATAGGACTTCGACGATGAAGCGGGCAATGGCAGAACTCGATCGCTAAGCACTTCAGCACTCATTAATAATTCAGGTTAGCTATGATTACACAATTTTTTTCAAGTGGAGGATTCATTCCTCACGGTCACTGCTATCTCTGGCAAACAAACTTAGTAGGATTACATATTTTATCCGATGGTTTAATCGCTTTAGCTTACTACTCCATCCCCATCATGCTAATCTACTTTGTGCGACAGCGCCAAGATACTCCATTTCCGAAAGTAGTTTTTCTGTTTAGCGCCTTCATAATTGCCTGTGGTACAACTCATATCATGGAAATTTGGACGCTTTGGTATCCTACTTATTGGCTTTCTGGAGGAATTAAAGCTATTACTGCTCTGATTTCTATATATACTGCATTTGAGCTAGTGTTTTTAATTCCATCAGCCTTAGCTTTTCCTAGTCCAGCTCAACTTATTGCGGCAAATCAAGCCTTAGAGAATGAGATCGACGAGCGCAAGCGGACTGAAAACAAACGCGAACAAATTGAGGTGGCTTTACGAAACAGTGAAGAGCAGTTTCGCAAGGCGTTTGAAAATGCGTCAATTGGAAAGGCGCTCGTTTCAGTTGATGGTCACTGGGTTAAAGTCAATCCTGCCTTATGTCAGATTCTTGGCTACTCCTCAGAAGAGTTGTTAGCGTTAACTTTCCAAGACATTACCCATCCCGACGATTTAGACCTGGATCTTAGTTATGTACATCAGCTATTAGCAGGAACAATTTCAAGTTACCAAATAGAAAAACGGTATTTCCATAAACAAGGAAATATAGTTTGGAGTCTTCTTGATGTATCGCTAGTACAAGATGGACAGGGAAATCCACTGCATTTTATTTCTCAACTTCAAGAAATTACCGCTCGAAAAGAAGCTCAAAAGACGCTAGAGCTTCAGAGTGTTATTATGCATAACATGGCAGGTGGAGTGTGTTTAGTCAAAGCATCAGATATGACGATCGTCTACACCAATCCCAAGTTTGATGAGATGTTTGGCTATGCAGAGGGTGAACTCGCCGGTCAATCTGTTAGTATAATAAATTACCTCGATACAGAGATTACACCCGACAAAAGCGTTGAAGATGTTGTCACTCAAATTGAGCAGCAAGGAGAAGCAAAATATGAAGTCTACAATAAGAAAAAAGATGGAAGACTTTTTTGGTGCAGGGCTTTTACATCCATGTTTGAGCATCCTGAATATGGAACCGTATTTGTTGCGGTTCACGAGGATGTGACAGAGCTGAAACAAGCTGAGCAAGCCTTGCAAGCTACCACAAATCGCCTCAACTTTCTCCTGAACTACAGCCCCGTCATTATTTTTAGCTGTAAACCTGATGGCAATTATGCAGCAACGTTCATCAGCGAAAATGTCAAAGACGTATTGGGCTATGAAAGCATGGCGTTTTTAGCAGATGCTGAATTTTGGGTGGATAACTTACACCCAGACGATCTAGAACGAGTGCTTAATGGCTTAGCCAATCCATTCGTCAATGATTTTTATTTCCATGAATACCGTATTCGTCGCTCAGATGGGGTTTATCGCTGGATGCTCAATCACCTCAGACTAATTCGAGATCGTGCAGGTAGACCAGTGGAAATGTTGGGATATTTAATTGACATTAGCGATCGCAAACAAGCCGAGTGGGAACTTCAGCAAGCTAAAGAAGCAGCAGAAACAGCAAACCGAGCCAAAAGTATGTTCCTGTCCAATATGAGCCACGAACTCCGTACTCCTCTCAATGCTATTTTGGGATTTACGCAATTGATGAGTTACGATCCTGCTCTGACTCCCGAACTCCAAAACGATCTGGCGATCGTCAATCGTAGCGGCGAACATTTATTGGAATTGATTAACGACATTTTAGATTTATCCAAAATTGAGAGCGGAGAGATGACACTCTATCTTTCTGACTTCGATCTAAAAAAATTGCTGAATTCTATTGAAGAAATGTTCCAAAGTAAAGCCCAATCGAAACGATTGAAACTAATTGTCGAGCGAGACCCCAATCTTCCCCAATTTGTGCATACCGATGAGAAAAAACTGTATCAAGTCTTAGTCAATCTGCTCGGTAATGCGATTAAGTTTACTAATCAAGGAAGCGTCACCTTACGAGTAAGATCGGAACAGAGCGACCAAACGTCCTGTCGCCTATGTTTTGAAGTTGAGGATACTGGAGTGGGAATTGCTCCAACAGAAGTTGACAGCTTATTTAAGGCGTTCGTGCAAGCTGAAGCTGGGAATAAATTAAATCAAGGTACTGGTCTAGGTCTAGCTATCAGCCAAAGATTTGTCCAACTCATGGGCAGTCAGATTCGGGTTCAAAGCACATTGAATCAGGGCAGCATTTTTTACTTTGAAGTTGGGATAAAGTTACCTCAAGCAGTCTGCCTTGCCTCAGAATTGCCTAAACAAAGAGTGATTGGTATAGCTCCAGGACAACCAACTTACCGCATCCTTGTTGTTGAAGATGTAGAGGAAAATCGCCGCTTATTGGTCAAACTCCTTACCTCAGTCGGTTTTGAGGTGCGCGAAGCAACACAGGGAGTTGAAGCACTATCCCTGTGGGAAAGTTGGTTCCCAGACCTGATTTGGATGGATCTACGAATGCCGATCGTGGATGGCTACACAGCTACCAAACGCATTAGAGAACACCCTAATGGACAAGAGACTGTCATTATTGCTTTAACTGCCAGTGTTTTTGAAGAAGATCGAGAGAAAGTTCTTATGGCTGGTTGTGACGACTTTATCAGCAAGCCTTTTCAAGAAAGGCTCGTCTTTGACAAACTCGCTCAACACTTGGGAGTAGAGTACATCTACACAGTTGTAGGAAAAAATCCCCAAAAATTAGGTGTTGACACTTTATCTCCCGAAGATATAGCCGTGATGTCCTCTGAGTGGTTAGAAGAAATGTTTGAAGCTGCCTACGAGATTGATACCGAAGTCATGAACGAGTTGATTAAACAAATTCCCGCATCTCAATCAACCCTTTCCAGTGCGCTAATTGATTCGGTCAATAACTTTAAGTATGACCAAATTATGGAGTTAATTCTACCTCTGCTCCCGAATCCCGTTTAGTTATCGAGTTTAAGGACAAAGAAGCTATAGTGCTGTCAGCAGTGGGTATATTTCCAATAGAAATCAACAGGGGAAAGGATTTGGGAGTTTTTGGAGATGTCTGTTGCAGATATCCATCAGCATGAGGAAATTACATACACATTAGATGGAATGTGCTGTATCATATAGCAATTCTCTTTCGTTTGTGAACGGGATTTATTTTTTTTATTAACCGCAGAGGGCGCAGAGGGCGCAGAGAGAAATGAGAAAGAGAAATGATTGATTTAACTGGAAAGGTGATTTTAGTAACTGGTGGCTCGAAAGGGATTGGTGCAGTGACGGTTCGGACTCTGGTTAATGCTGGGGCTGAGGTGATTTTGCATTACTGTCGCAGTCGGAAAGCAGCGGAATCTGTAGCAGCAAGTGTCGCGGGCGATCGCTGTTATTTATTAGAAGCAGATTTGATGTCACCAAAGGCGGCTTATAGTTTGTGGCAAGATGCTGTAAAATGGCGCGGTCATATTGATATTATAGTTAACAATGCTGGGATTATGCAGTCGGCGGGTATAGAGGACGATTTCGATATTTGGTCGTCAGCTTGGCAGCAAACTCTACAAGTTAATTTAGTTGCTGTTGCTGATTTGTGCCGGGAAGCAATTCTACATTTCAAAACTCGCAGTGGCGGTACAATTATTAATATAGCAAGTCGCGCTGCTTTTCGCGGCGATGACCCGAATTATCTGCACTACGCTGCATCAAAAGGTGCGATTGTTTCTTTAACTCGCAGCATTGCTAGAGGATTCGCGGCTGATAATATTTTGGCTTTTACAGTTGCACCGGGATTTGTCAGTACGGAAATGGCAGATAAGTTTATTCGGGAGTTTGGCGAAGCAGAGATTGTGCGCGATATCCCGATCGGCAAAATCGCTCCTCCTCAAGATGTCGCCAACGTTATCGCCTTTCTAGCATCGGGTTTGGCAACCCACGCTACCGGGACTACGATCGACATTAATGGAGCCTCTTACGTGCATTGAGGCTATAATTTGAACGGGCTAGAAGCCCGTTCCACAAGAAAAAAATTTTGTGGAATGGGCTTTTAGCCCGTCCCAAAATTAAAAAATCTTGTGGGATGGGCTTCTAGCCCGTCCCAAAATTTGATTAACAGGATTTTTGCAATTTGGTTAAAATTGTAGCGTGCGGCTAATACACAAAAGCCTACCTCCAAAGACTCACGCTCGCACATTTTACCGCCAACTAATTTATCACTTTAGCCAGACGCGAAAACAGCAACAAATGAATTAATTTTATAGAAAATGCTACCTAAATGGAAACTGATTATGACAGCCGAGAACAAAGCCCAAACCAAACGAGTTGCTATCCTCATCGAAAATGGAGTAGAAGATTCCGAATTTCTAGTTCCTTACAACGCCTTAAAACAAGCAGGATTTGAAGTAGTTGTCCTCGGTTCGCGGACAAACGAAAAGTATGCAGGGAAACAAGGAAAAGTTGCCCAGCAGGCTGACGGAACTACCACTGAATCACTAGCAGAAGAATTCGATGCAGTGATAATTCCCGGCGGTATGGCTCCCGATACAATGCGGACTAACCCCAATACAGTGCGCTTTGTACGAGAAGCATTTGAACAAGGAAAAATCGTGGCAGCAGTTTGTCACGGCCCGCAAGTTTTGATTGAAGCCGACTTGCTAAAAGGCAAAAATGCGACTGGTTTCTTGGCAATTAAAACAGATATGATCAATGCCGGAGCTAACTACATCAACGAAGCTTTAGTAGTTGACGGCAACTTGATTACTTCCCGCCAACCGGGAGATTTAGCAGTATTTACCACCGCAATTCTGGCTCGCCTCGGTTACGGCGGAAAAGCAGTCGGTTTACCCGAGGAAACCGACGCCAGTGCAGAATGGTGGAAACTAGCTAATGGTTGGGGCGGTTCCACACAAGGCGACATTGTTAAAGGTTTGAATACCGCCCTCGCAGGGGAACGTTATGCTTGCGAAGCGTTTCAAAACTATGCGGAAAAAACCCAAGACAGCGATTTGCGATCGCTCCTTGCAGAAATGATCCAAAATAAACAGCACCACATCCTCGCTCTCGAAAAGCGCCTCAACGATTTCGGCGAAAAACCCTCAATTCCCGCCCAAATTGCCGACAAATACGCTAAATTAAAATCCTCGGTGCAAGGAACCGATGAAACGTTCTTGCTGCGGAGCACTCTCGGCGATTTGCAAACCGGTGTTGTCGATATCAACAACCTGCGGGCGAAGTTCACAGATCCGGTATCAACTGCCATTTTTACAGAGATAGAATCGGATTTGTCTAAGTGCGAGCAAGCAGTTGCTAAAGTCTTCCGCGCCCGTGCAGTTTCGCAGGAAATAAAAGCTCCCAAACCTTCGACTAGCCCGGCTGTAAAGATGTAACTGACAGGGGGATCGATAAGTTTGTAGTTGTGCCCAGGGGTGAAAACCCGCACTCCTGGGCGCAACTACAAACTTGCTGTGGAAAAACAAAATATACAATTTGCGGTAAAATAAAACCCAAGACTAAAAAGCTGACACTGAAGTAACTGCAAGGTGGAGAGTTTTATTAAATGGGTTCTATTTTTGTTTCAGCCGGACACGGCGGGTTTGAAGGAAGTTTGCGGGATTCCGGGGCGATCGCATTTGGCACAACCGAAGCTCAGGAACTTATTCTAACTCGGGATTTATTAGTAGCCGAATTGCGGCAGCGAGGCATAGACACTTTCTCCGTGCCGGATACTCTGAGTTTGGTAGAAACTATCGCTTGGATCAACAACCGCTGCCTCGCCGGAGATGTAGCAATAGAAATACACGCCGATGCTTTTTCTAATCCCCAAGTTCGCGGTGCCAGCGCGTTTTATATTGCCAGCAACCCCAAGCGAAAAGCAGATGCGGATTTAATCTTAAATGGCTATTTGCGTAGATGTCCAGAAATACCGAGGCGCGGCGCAAAAGCAGATACTGAAGCCGGTGTCGGCAGCCTCGGATTTTGCCGGCGCGTGAACATTCCTTCGCTGTTAATAGAAATCGGTTTTTTGACCAGTCCCGACGACTTGCGAATTATTCAAACTCGCCGCCGCGATGTCGCTCTCGGACTCGCTGACGGACTCGAAGCTTGGTTAAAAAATACCAATTTGAAACCCTTGCCGACACCCACACCTGCACCGACTCCGGCACCGACTCCGGCACCGACACCTCCCCCAAAACCTATAGTTTATCCCTTAATTAATATCCAAATCAACGGTGCGCGGTACGAAGAAAAAGGCATTTTGGTGAACGGAAATGCCTTTGTCCCTTCCGAAGTTCTAGACGTTTTCGACATCAAACCAGAGGCAGCCGATCGCCGGGTAACGTACAATGGAGTAGTGTTCGTGCGGGCGATCGATTTGCGCGATCGCGACATTTCCGTAGCTTGGGATCAGTCTACAACATCAGTATTGTTGCGATCGCGCCGCGATATCCTCTCAGGCGTGGGAAAAATCATGGGTCGCGGTTTAACTACCGCCCAACAAATCACTGTATATCTCACCAAAACTAACAGCAAAGCCCTGACAGCATTTCCCAATTTACCTCAAATTTACGTGCAAGAAGCAGCCGCAGAAGGCGTCAACCACGACGTAGCTTTTTGCCAAATGTGTTTGGAAACAAATTATCTCAACTTTGGCGGTGCAGTCAAACCACAACAATTTAACTTTGCCGACATGGGCATCATCAGCCCCACCACTTCCGGCATCTCATTTCCCGACGCCCGGACAGGAATTAGAGCACAAATTCAGCACCTAAAAGCTTACGGCAGCACAGAACCGATCAACCAACCTTTAGTTCAAGAAAACGTGCGTTTTCGCTTTGTCAAGCGCGGCGTCGCCCCCACCGTCAACGAACTTGCAGGCCGCTGGAATTCCGACCCCTTATACGGACAAAAAATCATCAATATAATCCGGCTTTTGTACGAAAATGCAGGTTTGTTATAAGCTTTTCTGCATTTGAATCAGAACTTGCGCAAAGCCTCTTGTAGGGTGCGCGCTGCGCGCCTTACCGCTATAATTAGCGCGTAAAATCACTTTTGCATCCCAGACTAAATATATCAATCTTAAATCAATCTGTATAGCTATGGTCTCCAGCAATATCCAATTTTCCGACATTCAAAATCATTGGGCGAAAATATTCATTGACGGCTTAGTAGAACGGGCAGTGATCAGCGGTTTTCCCGATCGCACTTTTCGCCCCAACACCAACCTCACCCGCGCCGAATTTGCCGCCATTGTCAGCAAAGCTTTTCCCATACCCGACAAACGGCCCTACATTCCCTTTACCGACGTTCCCGCAACTCACTGGGCCGCCGCCGCCATTCAAACAGCATTTAAAAGAGGGTTTATATCCGGCTATCCCGACAACCTGTTCAAACCCGAAAATAGGATTACCAGAGCCGAAGCATTAGTTGCCTTAATTAGCGGAATTTTTGGGTCAAATGCTGCACCGACAACTAATCTTATCCTATCAAACATCTACCAAGACAGTACCGAAATTCCCAACTATGCCAAAAAGGCGATCGCCCTAGCCACCCAATCCGAAATAGTCGTCAACTCTCCAAATTTAAACTTATTAAATCCCGCCGGAAACGCAACCCGCGCCGATGTCGCCGCCTGGGTTTATCAAGCTTTAGTTTATCTCAAAAGAGCGCCGCAAATCTATTCTCAATATATTATAGTTCTGAGTAAAGTTCCGCGACCGCAAGTTAGCGTCAGCCACCAGCGAGAATTTCGCGGAGTTTGGATCACATCCGTGTGGAATATTGACTGGCCATTGAGCAACAAACTCTCAACAGAACAACAAAAAGCCGAACTGCTAAAAATTCTTGACAGGCTGCAAGAAATGAATTTCAATGCAATTATCCTCCAAATTAGAGCAGCAGGCGACGCCCTTTACGCCTCACAATTAGAACCTTGGAGTGCGTGGCTAACAGGAACTCAAGGAAAACCACCAGAACCTTATTATGACCCTTTAACATTTGCCATTGCAGAAAGCCACAAACGCAACATCGAAGTTCACGCTTGGTTAAATCCCTACCGCGCCAAAGTTTCTTATACCCAAACCCCTCCCAACGTCAGCCCGCACATCTCTGTTACCAATCCCGAATGCGTTTATCCGTGGGGCGACGACTGGTGGATGGACCCGGGAATTGATTTAGTGCTAGAAAAAACTTACAACGTCATTTTAGACGTAGTAAAGCGCTACGATATAGACGGCGTTCACTTCGACGATTATTTCTATCCTTACCCGATTGCCGGCAAAGAATTTCCCGACAGCAAAATTTACAATAGTTATGTTTCCCGAGGCGGGAAAATGAGTTTAGGAGACTGGCGCAGGGAAAATGTTAACAAGTTAGTTAAAAGACTGGGAGAAGGAATTCGAGCGACAAAACCCAACGTTAAATTCGGCATCAGTCCCTTCGGCATATATCGCCCAGGCCAGCCGCCGCAAAGCCGCGGTTTAGATGCCTACGAAACACTTTACGCCGACGCCAAAAAATGGTTAGAATCAGGTTGGGTAGATTATTTAAATCCGCAACTTTATTGGCGCATCGACCAAACAGCTCAAAGCTATCCTGTTTTGCTGAAATGGTGGCTAGAAAACAACCCCAAAAATAGACATATTTACGTCGGAAATAACTTAGGAAAGCTCGACGGCGACAAGTGGACGGTAAACGAGATTAACAAGCAAATTGAGATTACGCGAAACTCTAAACAAAACTTAGCTTTGGGTAATGTTTTCTTCAGCATGAAAGCATTTAGCGAAAATCGACAGCAAATTTACGATAATTTCAAATCGACTACTTACGCAAAACCCGCACTCGTTCCCGCGATGCCGTGGCAAAAGGGTACTCCGCCGCCCCCTCCGACAGGAATCGAAGTAAAAAAAGTGGGAAATAGCAATGTTTTGCAGTGGAAAAATCCAGCCAATCAGAACATCCGTTCTTGGACGCTTTATCAAAAGAATGGCAATAACTGGAATCTCATCAAAATTCTCAATGCAGACACAGTACAAGTAGCGGTAGGAACGGGGATTTACGCTTTGTGCGCGGTGAGTATAATGGCCGTAGAAAGTGTAGGAGTTTTCATAGAAATAGCAGCCTAAAATATAAATGTAAGGATGAGAATGAAAAATCTGCGACTTCCCGAACAAAGACGAAAAGTTTACATAGAAATGGCTCTTCGCAGATGCCGTCCTGGTAGCGGCAGCAGCTTAGAATTTCTCAAAAAAAGAACTTGGAACCGTCCAGTGACTAACATTAAAGCTATTATCAAACAAACTCAGTTTGTTGTTGTAGGAGGAATTGCTACCAGGCTTTATATGCCAGAACGCATGACTGACGATCTAGATATTTTAGTATTGACTGATGATGCCGAAAATCTCTATCAAGAATTAGTGTCAACTGGCAGCATAAAAGTTGGAGAACTCAGCATTGGTGGTAGTAGTTGGCAACTACCAGACGGTAGTATTTTGGATGTTCTTGAATCACAACAACCTTGGGTTGTAGAAGCGATCGCAAATCCTAACATCGCCCCCGACAATTTGCCAATTATCGGATTGCCTTATTTGATCGTAATGAAATTGCAAGCGAGTCGCGGTATAGATATTGGCGACTTGACGCGGATGTTAGGAGGGGCTGATGAAACTGCCTTAGAATTAGTAAGAAAGACAGTAAAAACTCACCTTTCTGATGCGGTGGAAGACCTAGAAAGTTTAATTGTACTAGGAAAATTAGAAATGGGCGAATTACGTTAATTGTTTAGACAAGATTGCATTGATTTGCTTTCAATTCTAGAAATTATCTGCGTCGATCTGCGTTGATCTGCCTTGCATCTGCGGTTTTCGTATCAATCAAAGATTATGCAATAAGTCTAAACACTTTCCCTTGCCTTCATAGGAAGGCAACCGCAGCCAAGCCCCTCTTCCCTCTTCCCTCTCCCCTCTGACTAATAACTAATGACTTCTTCCTCTAGACAGGAGACAGCTTGGCGATAAATGCGCTATCCTGTTGCCAATATTTTTGATGTCGAGGAAAAAAAAGCTGTGGTTCCCTTACGCGATGAAAATCCCATTAATATCACTCCCTACGTTACCTACGGACTGATTGCTGCAAACATATTAGTATTTCTGTACGAACTCAGTTTGCCAGAGCGACAATTAACCCAATTTTTCTACTCTTGGGCCGTAGTTCCTTGCCAGTTAAGCAATATGTGTCCGGTAGCGCTGCCAGTTTCGCCATTTCCCGAATGGACGACACTAATTAGCTCCCAATTCCTGCACGCAGGCTTTCTCCACATTGCCGGAAATATGTTATTTCTGTGGATTTTTGGCAACAACGTAGAAGAGCGTTTAGGACACGTCAAATTTATAATATTTTACCTTACTTGCGGCGTTTTAGCCTCACTAACTCAGTGGTTTTTTTCCTCAGCATCTGCCATTCCGTCCCTGGGTGCTAGCGGCGCGATCGCAGGCGTTATGGGAGCTTACATTCTTAGATCCCACATTCCGCAGATGTGATTCATCTTACTGGTATTTTTGAGAAATTCCAGCCATCCAACTTTTTTAGTCTAAT
>NZ_JAUBWA010000135.1:0-17312 GCF_036702825.1 Microcoleus sp. A003_D6
TCAAAAAAGCCTTTGCAAAAAAGGAAAAAGAAGCCTGCGGTCTAACTGTACCCAGTTGACCGTCAGGTTAGTTCACTATTTCTATACTTAGAAGTTAGCAGTAAAACCCTAGCTGGGCCGCAGGCAAGGTAATAACATTGCCGGTCAGAGCTCCAGCGCGCGCGCTGGAGTCCTGGCCGGCAATATCATGCTAATCAGTGGTAGGATTAGCGATCAAAAATGTATCGAAATGTAAAGTGCAGCGCCGCTCTAGGTTTTGAAAGCCATTTAGTTAAAAGATTCAGGTAGGTAGTTTTATGCCCGCGACCGTCCCCTTTGAACAAATTGACCGGATTGTTTGGAATCAGCACCACGATCCATTTGAAGTGCTAGGCCCCCACGCGATCGAAGAAAATGGCAAAAAAGTCTGGGCCGTCCGAGTTTATCTGCCGAATGCGGATGCGGTATCGGTAGTTTTGCCCGAGGCCAGGGCCGAATACCCGATGAAATCAGAGCATCACCCTCACTTTTTTGAATGTACGATCGAAACCCCAGAACTAGCAAACTATCAACTGCGGGTGAAAGAAGGAGAACACGAACGCTTTATTTACGACCCCTACGCCTTTCGATCGCCCAAACTCACAGAATTTGACCTGCACCTATTCTCAGAAGGCAACCACCACCGGATTTACGAAAAACTGGGGGCGCACCTCACCGAAGTAGACGGCATCACAGGAGTATATTTTGCCGTTTGGGCTCCAAATGCCCGCAACGTTTCAGTTTTAGGCGATTTCAACTATTGGGACGGTCGCAAACATCAAATGCGGAAATCTCATAACGGGATCTGGGAATTATTTATTCCGGGACTCGAAGTGGGAACTTCCTACAAATACGAAGTGAAAAACCAAGACGGACATCCCTACGAAAAATCCGATCCTTACGGTTTCCAGCAAGAAGTGCGGCCCAAAACAGCATCAATTGTCACCGACTTAAGCACCTACACTTGGAACGACAGCGCTTGGATAGAAAAGCGGCGGCATACAGACCAACTGACGCAGCCGGTTTCGGTATACGAATGCCACATCGGTTCTTGGCTGCACGCTGCTACTGACGAACCCGCCGTGCTACCAAATGGGGAAATAGAACCCGCCGTGCAGGTTTCGGAACTGAATCCCGGGGCGCGCTTTCTGACTTACCGGGAATTGGCCGATCGGCTGATTCCCTACGTCAAAGATTTGGGATTCACCCACATCGAAATACTGCCAGTGGCAGAACATCCTTTCGACGGTTCTTGGGGCTATCAAGTCACCGGCTATTTCGCCCCAACTTCCCGCTACGGCAAACCTGAAGATTTCATGTATTTTGTTGACCAGTGCCACGCCAGCGGCATTGGCGTATTAGTGGATTGGGTACCGGGACATTTCCCGAAAGACGGCCACGGTTTGGCTTTCTTTGACGGAACTCACTTGTACGAACACGCCGACCCCCGCAAGGGCGAGCACAAAGAGTGGGGAACCCTAGTATTTAACTACGGCCGCAACGAAGTGCGGAATTTCCTAGTATCAAATGCTCTGTTCTGGTTTGACAAGTACCACATCGACGGGATTCGCGTAGATGCGGTGGCCTCGATGCTTTATTTGGATTACTGCCGCGAACCCGGAGAATGGCTGACCAACCAGTACGGGGGCCGGGAAAATATCGAAGCGGCAGATTTTCTGCGACAGGCTAATCACGTCATTTTTAGCTATTTCCCAGGTGCGCTGTCGATCGCCGAAGAATCAACCTCTTGGCCGATGGTATCTTGGCCGACCTATGTAGGCGGTTTGGGCTTCAACCTGAAGTGGAACATGGGTTGGATGCACGATATGCTCGACTATTACCACATGGACCCGTGGTTCCGCCAGTTCCACCAGAACAACATAACTTTCAGTATGTGGTACAACCACAGCGAGAATTTCATGCTGGCTTTGTCCCACGATGAGGTAGTCCACGGCAAAGCCCACATCATCGGAAAAATGCCAGGGGACGAATGGCAAAAGTTTGCAAACGTGCGGTGTTTGTTTACTTTTATGTTTGCTCATCCCGGAAAGAAAACGATATTTATGGGGATGGAGTTCGGCCAGTGGCACGAGTGGAACGTTTGGGGAGATTTGCAGTGGCAGTTGCTGCAATTCGATCCGCACCAAAAGTTGAAGCTGTTTTTTAAGGATTTGAACAATTTGTACCGCAGCGAAACGGCACTTTACAGTCAAGATTTTGCTGAGGAAGGGTTTGAGTGGATTGATTGCAGCGACAACCGGCACAGCGTGGTGGCCTTTGTGCGCCGAGAGAAGGATGGCGACGAGTTTGTAGTGACGGTGTGCAATTTTACGCCGCAGCCGCACTCTCACTATCGGGTAGGAGTGCCGGAACCGGGTTTCTATACGGAGTTGTTTAACAGCGACGCGCGGGAGTACGGCGGCAGCAATATGGGGAATTTGGGGGGCAAGTGGACTGATGAGTGGTGGTTCCACAACAGCCCTTATTCGATCGACTTGTGTTTGCCGCCTTTGGGTGTGTTGATTTTAAAGATCGATCGCGAAAAAACAGCGCGGCGTAATTCTCAATAGTTTTGAGTTTTGAGTTGTGAGAGTTGTGAGTTAACAATCAAAACTTTCTTAATCGTAAAACTTTGAGGGTATTCAGAAACCCGGTTTATCCAAGAAACCGGGTTTTTTTATGTTTTGTTTTTCTGCCGAATATCCTTAATGGGATTTATACCATTTTAGATTTTAGATTTTAGCCCGTAGAGTGCCGGGAAATTCTTGAGTAGACGAGCAATTGCATAAATATTTGATCGATCGATCGCAGATGAAAGGCAGATAAACCCAGATAAACGCAGATAATTTCCTGATTGGCAAAGCTTGGGAATGCAATCTTGTCTAGCTAGTAGGGTGCGTCAGGGGGGGGGAATTCTTGAGTAGGTGGTCGTCACATTCAGCCCCCTGACGCACCCTACAATAACTACAATAACTTACCGATTACCAATTTTTAATTTCGAGTATCGGAAGCGCCAAGATTATAAGAAACTTTAGACTGCTCAACTGTTACTACTTCCGAAATAGACTTTTCCTCCACTGCGTCTAAATTTGGCAGCGGCATATGCTTCATTTCCCAAACTTTCAGCAAAATTAGATATTCATAAAAAGCTTGCAGCGTGCACCAAGCCAATCCCGCTTGACCGTCAAGAAATCCGCCGAGTAAGATATACATATAGAAAAAGCGCACGACAGGCCGCAAAGGCAAGCGCAAAGAAAAATCCTTCAAAGCGCGGCGCCTTTCCACCTCCGATGCGCCAAACAATAAATCCCACCAATTTACTTGACCCGCTTCTAATTGTCGGAGAGTTTCAGCCGCCTCGTCAGTCGAGTAGCGGTTGTGCTTTTCAATCCAGCGGGAAAGACCTTTGCTGCAAGTATAGTGAGGGTAGGTTTCCTTCAAAAAATGAGTAGGCCCGTTGCAGACTTCCCGTTCTGTGTGACCGTAGTCAGTAAACCATACTCGGTCTTTGCGAAACAGGCGCATTTGATAGCGGGGATATTGAGTGCTGCGGCGAATCCAGCGCTCCATAAATATTACTTTTTCAGCTACGTAATAGCCGATATATTCTTGACTTTCGATCGCCTTTAAGCATTCAGCAAACAGTGCAGGCGTCATCCGCTCGTCAGCTTCGAGGATGTAAACCCATTCGTGCTTGCACGGGACTTCTTGGAGCATCCAAGTCCGCTGGCGTCCGTGAGTTTCAAAGCGGTGCTGCACTGTTTGCACGGCATAGTTCTGAACAATCTCAAGGGTGCGATCGCTGCTGAAAGAATCAACTACAATGATATCGTCACAAAGCAGTACCGATTCAATGCAAGCGGCGATATCAATCTCTTCGTTGTAAGTCAGAATATAAATTGAGAACATTCCCAGCTTTCAGTAAGGGCAAACTATCAGGCAAATCAAGTATTTATTTCTCAGGGATGTCTCGAATTGCGCGATCCCTGCCAGCACCGATCACATTTTGCGACGGCCGAACCGCAGAATTCCCATACTTCTCAATCCAGTCCAACCAACAGTAATGTAGCCGATCGCTAACAGCAAACTGCTGATTCCCGTCTGCAAACTCGAATTTCTCGATCGAGTTCTCAATTCTTTCTCTTTTTGTTGCTTGCGGGTGCGAATCTCGTTGCGAGCTTGATTTGGCAGTTCTTGGGCTTGCTGTTCGAGGAAATTGTCGAGGGCTTTCGGGTCATTTTTCGACTCCTGAAGCACAGCTTTCAATTCCTTGGGAACATCTGGACTCTTGAGTGCTTGTTGCAGCTTCCCGTCGTCTTGCAGCAGCGCGCCTATCTGGCTGCGGCGCTGGCTTTTAAGCTGTTCTACCTGAGCTTTAAACTGATCGCTTTTAATTTGCGCCTCTAGTTGACCTTCCGCTTGTCCGGCTTCTTTATCCACTTGAACTAGAGCATCCTTGAGTTCCAAACGAGTATTGTTGAGGTGAACGGGAACCAGCAACAGGTAAATTAGCCCTAACAAGCTGGAAATCAATAGCGCCCAGAATCGCAAGTCAACCCAAACATTGCGGCGCTCAATCGAGACTCCACTGCTGCTGTCCACCCAAAAGCCTGTCATTAGCATGGCTATACCCATCAAAGGAATAATGCCCCGGTCAACTATCTGAGTTGCTGCGGCCAACTGCCAGCCTCGATTGAGAATGTCGGAGGTTTCTCCCGGCAGCGACAGAACAATGCAGTCAAGCAAAGCAGAGAGAATCAAGATAATCCCGACTACTTTTAGAGTTCGAG
Source organism: Microcoleus sp. A003_D6 (assembly GCF_036702825.1). Lineage (NCBI taxonomy): Bacteria > Bacillati > Cyanobacteriota > Cyanophyceae > Oscillatoriales > Microcoleaceae > Microcoleus > Microcoleus sp. A003_D6. The sequence goes on from NZ_JAUBWA010000135.1 coordinate 4,809, forward strand.
CAGCTACTGAAGAAAATTGACGGCTGTTAGTTGCTTTCATAATTCCTGTTAGATAATTCTACACCGTTAGATTCAAGAGGGTAGTTGACTGAATTTTGTTGAACGAGTTAAGTTATTTTCCACCAAAATAGCTCGTTCGGGTACTTACCTCGACTTTCCCCTGGCTTTTCACAGGCTGCGGTTGCGAGCCCAAAGGGTCGAGTTTCTGCACGGGTATGCAGAGTTTGGTACAGGAGGCGGCGCGCTTCTGGGGTGGCTGTAAAGCTCGGTCAAGATAGCGCCCAGAAACTGCACCAAGCAACGGCTGGCGAAAGCCTGAGTCTGACGAATGCAGGGTACAGATGAGTTCTGCACGCTTGGGTTCCTTCTTTTAACTAGCTTTCGCTCGCGGCGGTGTCAGAAATAACAGACACAGGAGGATCGCGTTTCGTTGGGCTTGACCCCCCTAGGACTCCCACTCCCCGCCAGCCAGAGGCAGTGGCACAAAATCTCCTGTCTTATAGTAATTGATATAAGAGAGGGCTGGAATAAATAATTGTTTCTCAACCTTTTTAACCTCCAATTAGCTTGATTCACGACACGGCAGTCACAGCTACTCGTGTAGCTGTTTTTTGCTTTTTCCTTCTGTGAAGCTTAGCTTCCCCGCTATAGCATTATTGCTTCTTCCTTCTTGCTTAAGAGTGACTAATTACTAATTGTCAATTAGTAATTGCCCGCTACTATTATTCGCAGCTTGAGTGATTTATTTTTTAATGGCGAAGGTGCTATTGTCTCACATTTTTTGGTAGGATGATTCATCGCTATTCAAATTTGCTGGTGGTGACTGCAATGATTTCTGGTGTTTACACGTTGAGAGAACTTGAAAGAGCGATCGCATCCGATCCGGACAAGTGGCGTCCGATCGTGTTTACTAACGGCTGCTTCGATATCCTGCACTGCGGTCACGTCCGCTATTTGCAGGCGGCAAAAAATATGGGGCGATCGCTCGTGGTGGGCTTGAATAGCGACGCCAGCGTGCAAGCTATCAAACCGCAGCAGCCGGGATTGCCGCCCCGCCCGATCGTACCGGAAAATCAGCGAGCCGAAGTGTTAGCTGCCCTCAAACCAGTAGACGCGGTAGTAATTTTTTCCGAGATTACAGCAACTAAACTGATAAATATCGTGAAGCCAGATATATACGTTAAAGGAGGCGACTATCAAGTCGAAACTCTGCCGGAAGCACCGGCTGTTATCGCCGGAGGCGGCAAGATTTCCTTGATCGAAATAGAAGTTCCGAGTTCTACCAGCGCGATCGTCAAACGCATTTTGCTGTTAGGTACTTAACCCTCGATCGCAAATAGCAAACAGTAAGTTAAACTCAGAAGTTGCCCCATCAAAAAATACTCTTAGTGCGATCGCTCGTACAACTTCATCCCAATTGTTACGCAGGAGATAATTTCAATGGAACTCACAAGCAATAACACGATCGCGGAAATCATACAAAGACACAAAGCAGAGCTACTAGCAGATTGGCTCAAAGAACTGCAAAATACCGGGCTGCGGCGGGACGACTTGATGAGAGCCAAAGAATTGCGCTCCGAGTGTCAAGAGTTCCTGCAATTGCTCCACATTGCAGTCGGGCACGGTAACTTTAGCGACATCCAGACACCCGAATGGGAAAATATGCGACTGCTGCTAGCAGAAGTTTCGCGATCGCGCGTTCAGAGAGGCTTTACTCCCTCAGAGATAGCGAGTTTCATTTTATGCTTCAAAAAGCCATTGTTCGATCGGCTTTGTCACGAACTCACACAAAACCGCGACGCACTTGTCGAACAACTTTGGCTTTCCACCAGTTTATTAGACCAGCTAGGCCTTTGGGTGACAGAAATCTTTCTCAAAGCTCGCGAAGAAGTCATCGAACGCCAGCAGCAAGAAATGCTCGAATTGTCAACACCCGTAGTCAAACTTTGGCAAGGAATTCTCGCATTACCCATGATCGGGACTCTCGACAGCGCCCGCACTCAAATAGTCATGGAAACTCTGTTGCAGGAAATCATGGAAACCGGCTCAGAATTTGCGATTTTAGACATTACAGGCGTGCCGACTGTTGACACTTTAGTCGCTCAACATTTATTAAAAACTGTCGCCGCCGCCCGTTTAATGGGTACTGAGTGCATCATCAGTGGGATTCGCCCGCAAATAGCTCAAACCATAGTTCACTTGGGAGTTGACTTGCAAGATATTCTGACAAAAGCGACTTTAGCAGATGCTTTTAAAGTCGCTTTGCAGCGCCAAGGTTTAACTATAAGAAATCTTCAAGAGGAAAAATAAAAATATTGGCCTTTTGGCCTAAAAAATTAAGTGAAAATTCAAATAGAGGTGGATTTGTGGAACGGATACCGATACTTCAAATGGGAGAATTTCTGCTAGTAACAATTCAAGTGGATATGCACGATCGCTTAGCAATGACGCTGCAAGACGACCTGACAAACCGCATCGTCAAAACAGGCGTTAAAGGTGTTTTAATAGAAATCTCTTCCCTCGAAATAGTAGATTCTTTTATCGGTCGCATCATCAACAATATCGCTAGTATGTCGCGAATTTTAGATGCTGAAACAGTTGTGGTCGGGATGCAGCCAGCGGTTGCGATCACGCTCGTTGAGTTGGGGCTTTCCCTGACAGGAGTCCGCACAGCTTTAAGCGTTGAAAAGGGCATGATTTTGTTGCGAAAATCCTTGGGTTTTTCTCCTAACGAGAATGCGCGAGCAGTCGATAAATCGTCCCATAACTGAGGCACAGGCAGTAATGAAATCTGGTGTGTTTGTAGATAGCTTGTTGACAAACTCAAGATTGCTGACAAGAAACTGGGTGGATGAGCGTAAGTCCTATGTTTTGTCGAGAAGTTCTGTTTTGGTAGAGTAGCCATGTCAAAACGTGAGACACTAGAAATCCGATCGTCATCCGATATAGTCCACGTCCGACAGCAAGTGCGAATTTGGGCTGTAGCAATGGGATTCGGTTTAGTAGACCAAACAAAAATCGTTACCGCAGCAAGCGAACTCGCCCGCAATACTGTAGACTACGGCAAAGGGGGAACTGTAACTCTCGAAACGCTCCAATTAGGTAGTCGCAAAGGGCTGCGGCTGATATTTGAAGACAAGGGCCCGGGAATTCCAGACATCGAATTGGCAATGACTGACGGTTATACTTCTAATCAGGGTTTGGGTTTGGGACTCAGTGGTTCTAAGCGGTTGATGCACGAATTTGAGATTGTTTCCAAAGTGGGTAAGGGGACTAAAATTGCGATCGTCCGCTGGCGGTGAGGAAGATTGGGAGAGGGGGAGATTGGGAGAGGGGGAGAGGGGGAGATTGGGAGAGGGGGAGATTGGGAGAGGGGGAGATGGGGAGAAGGGGAGATTGGGAGAGGGGGAGAGGGGGAGAGGGGGAGATTGGGAGAGGGGGAGAGGGGGAGAGGGGGGAAATATTCACGCTTGACTGCTTTCTTGTAACTAATATACCTCTTGCCAAAGTCGCAAACTATCTTAAAATTATCTGCGTTGCATTTGCGTTGCATCTGCGGTTTCGCAATCAATCAAAGATTTATGCAATCAGACCAATGACTAATGCCCAATGCCCAATGACCAATGCCCAATGCCCAATGCCCAATGACCAATGACTAATGACTAATGAATCTTTAAATGCGTGCCAGCTTAAGATTAGAACTATAAAAAAATGATAGATGCTGTAGCCCTGCCCGTAACAGAAGAAAGTCAAGTCGGAGAAGCGCGGCGAATCGCAGTCGCCCTCGCGACGGAAGTCGGATTTAACGAGACCGATCGCGGTAAAGTGGCAATTGTTACCACCGAAGCAGCAAAAAACGCGGTCAAGCACGCCCGCGAAGGAGAACTTTTGCTGCGAACATTAAAAACAGCGGCAGGATACAGCATTGAAATATTAGCGCTAGATAGGGGGCAGGGAATGGCAAATGTCGCGCTGTGTATGCGGGACGGTTTTTCTACAGCGGGAAGCCCGGGAACCGGACTGGGGGCAATTAAACGCCTCTCTAATTTTTTTGATATTCATTCTGTACCGAAACTGGGGACAGCCTTATTAATGCGGCTCTCCCCGACCCAAAACAGCCGGGAAGCCTCCCAAAACAGCAATTACTTGGAATTTGGAGTCGTTCACTTGCCCAAAACAGGAGAGAAAATTTGCGGGGATTCCTGGGCTGCGGAAAATCATCTGGACAAAAACCTGATTTTAGTTGCAGACGGGCTCGGCTACGGGGATTTGGCCCAGGAAGCGTCTCAGGAAGCAGTGCGCGTATTTGAGGAAAACGCTAAACTGGGGCCGAAAGCAATTTTAGAGAAGGCGCACGCTGCTTTAAAAAATACCAGAGGAGCGGCTGCGGCGATCGCCCAAATCGATCGTACCCAACAAACAATTTGTTTTGCCGGAATTGGCAACATCAGCGGTGTAGTTGTCACAGATAACCAAAGCCGCAGCATGGTTTCCTACAACGGCACAGTTGGACATATGATGCGAAAAGTAGCAGAATTTGTCTATCCTTGGTCGCAGCAGTCCTTACTCATCATGCACTCCGACGGTTTGGCGGCGCAGTGGAATTTAAACCGTTACCCGGGTTTAGCTTCCAAACATCCTGCTTTAATCGCAGCCGTGCTCTACCGGGACTTCAAACGCACTCGCGATGACATGACAGTTATAGTAGCCAAGGTGAGAGAATCAGCGTGAGTTACCCAATCCTGACGACGGAAGTCCGCTTTGAACAAGACATCGTACAAGTACGCCAAAGAGCTCGCCAAATTGCCGCATGGCTGGGATTCGATTCCCAAGTACAAACCCGCATCGCCACAGCAGTTTCCGAAATTGCCCGCAATGCTTTTAAATATGCAGGCGGTGGCAAGGTAGAATTCATTGTGGAAGGGGAATCGCCCCAAATTTTTCGGACTCGGATTTCCGACACCGGGCCGGGAATTGCTGATTTACCGGCTGTGTTGGGCCCCAATTTTCGATCGCAAACCGGCGCGGGACTCGGTTTAGCAGCAGCGAAACGGTTGATGGACGAAGTGAAAATAGACTCTCGGCCCGATCGCGGAACGGCTGTACAATTAATTAAACAGTTTTCCAAAAATATGCCCGCGCTGAGTGCGATCGAACTAAATAAATTAGTTGACAAACTAGCGCGCCAAATTCCCGAAGATCCCTATGCCGAAATTCAGCAGCAAAATCAAGAATTACTGCGTACTTTAGACGAACTCCGCCAGCGTCAAGAAGAACTCGTACAATTAAATCAACAACTAGAAGATACCAATCGCGGAGTTCTGGCACTTTACGCTGAATTGAACGACAAGGCCGAATCTCTCCGGCGCGCCAGCGAACTCAAAACCAGCTTTCTCTCCAATATGAGCCACGAGTTTCGCACTCCGCTAACGGCAATTATGAGCCTTTCCGAAATATTGTTACATCGCCTCGACGGAGAACTTTCAGCCGAACAGGACAAGCAAGTAAATTACATTTACAAATCCGCCGAGTCTCTCGCAGAACTTGTCAACGACTCGTTAGATTTAGCCAAAGTCGAAGCCGGAAAACTAACGGTTCGCTTGGCTGATTTTGAAGTTGAAGATTTGTTCAGCGCGTTGCGAGGAATGATGCGCCCCCTGCTTCCCCAAAACTCTGCCGTTTCTATAATTTTTGAAGATCCTCTCGAACTTCCAACCCTCACAACCGACGAGGGAAAAGTTTCTCAGATTTTGCGAAATCTGATTTCTAATGCCCTCAAATTTACCGAAGCAGGTGAAGTTCGAGTTGCTGCGGAAATAGGAGAGGAGGGAACAGTTACTTTTTCAGTAGCAGATACGGGCATCGGCATTCCCCCAGCCGATCGAACGCGGATTTTTGAAGAATTTGTCCAACTCGAAAATCCCTTGCAGAAGGGCGTCAAAGGCACCGGATTGGGATTGTCTCTGTGCAAAAAACTGGCAGAATTTTTGGGGGGAAGCATTGAAATAAAAAGTTCGCTGGGAACGGGTTCGACTTTTTTGGTCAAACTGCCGATCGTCTATGCTGGAGATGGAGAAAACACTTGGGAAATATCCGCTGCTAAGGGGGATGAAATACCGCAGGCGATCGCAAATTCTCGATCGCCTGCGCCGGATTCAGCAGCAAAAGTTTTGATTGTGGAGAAGGAAGATAATTTTTCGGTATTTGCTGAAAAACTTGCTGGCAGAAATTCATTGTACTGCGATCGAGGTCGCCAACGGTGCTGAAGGTTGCCGATCGGCTAGTCTTGAGAGTTATGGCATAAATCTTTGATAGAGCCGGTCAACCGCAGATGTAAGGTAGATAAACGCAGATCGACGCAGATAATTTCAAGATAGATAAGATGGCGGTTGAAACCGTGTCTACAAAAACGAAGTTTATTTAATTTGCAACAGCATTTAACATTTGTGCTGTAAAATATAGTTCTCAGAAGACTGGGCGGTTGAAACCGCGTCTACACAAACAAAACCCGCCTCCGCGGGTTGAAGACCAGACGGTTAAATTAGGTTATCCTCTTCAGTCCGCGGAGGCGGACATCGTTTGTATAGACGCGGTTTCAACCGCCGTCTTGTCTTTAGATAAGATCCCAACCCATACAAAATAAGCCATTCCCAATTCTAAAATCTAAAATCTAAAATCTAAAATGGTATGACTTTCATCTCCCTTCAATATGCCCTGTTTCTGTTAGTTTTGTTCGCGGCTTACTGGTTGGTTCCGCTCAGGTGGTGGCGGTTGTTTATCATGCTGGTGGGTAGTTTAATTTTTTACGCTTCGCTGCAAATTTGGTACATTCCTTTGCTGTTAATCGGTGTTTTGTTTAACTACTGCTTGGCGATGGCGATTGGGGAACCTCTGGATTGGCGGATTGCTAATGAATCTTGGAACCGCCGCCGTTTGTTGCTGCTGTGGATAGGAATTGGGCTGAATGTGTTGCTGCTTCTGGGTTTTAAGTATGTGCCTTTTTTCTTGAGTTCGATCGGCACTTTGTTAAATTGGCCTTTTGCTCTCGACGGGGCTGACTGGGTGAAAACTCATGTCATCGCACCTTTGGGATTGAGTTTCTTTTGCTTTGAGTGCATTGCTTATTTGATTGACGTGTACCGAGGCGCGCCGGCTGCGACTTCCCTGCTAAATTTTGCTGCTTACAAGTTGTTTTTTCCGAAACTGATTTCCGGCCCGATTACTCGGTATCACAACTTGATTTATCAACTGAAAACTCAGGAATTTCCGACGCCCGATCGCATTTCTGAGGGACTTTGGACGATCGCCTTCGGTGCAGTAAAAAAAGGTCTTTTCGCAGATAACTTGGGAATTTATGTCGATTTAAGTTTTACCAATTTGCAGCGGGCGGGTAGCGAGGATTTGTGGCTGGCGATTTTTGCTTACGGGCTGCAACTTTATCTCGATTTTAGCGGCTATGTTGACATGGCGCGCGGTACTGCTTTGCTGCTGGGTTGGTATTTGCCACCCAATTTTGATTTTCCTTATTTTAGTGCCAGCATCGCCGATTTTTGGCGGCGCTGGCACATGACTTTAGGGGATTGGTTGCGGAATTATTTGTATTTTCCTTTGGGGGGTTCGCGAGTCGGTTTGTGGCGCACTTGTCTGAATTTGTCGATCGTCATGTTAATTGCGGGAATTTGGCACGGGGCGGCTTGGGGATTTATTGTGTGGGGGGGTTTACACGGTTTAGCTTTGGCGGTTCACAGGCTGACTGATGTGCTGTTTAAGCGATTGCGGATGGAGTTTTTGTGGGAAAATCCGATCGGCATTGCGATCGGTTGGCTGTTGACTCAGGCGATGGTTTTTGGTAGTTGGATATTTTTCCGCCTTCCCGATTTAAAGGATTCTGGGTGGGCGATTTCGCATTTGTGGGGACACGCTGCTGACGTGCAGTTTGCTAATAAGGTTTATGTGGAAGCTTTGGGTTTGGAAAGAGTACATTTAACTTGGATGTTGGCGGCTTTGGCTGCGGCGATGCTGGGGAATTATGCGTTGAGTCGGGGTTTGAAATTGGAGTTAAATTGGCCTGTGAAATTGGTGTTGGTGCCGCTTTGTTTGTATGCGGTTTGGGTGTTGGCTCCCGAGGGCGGTTTGCCTTATATTTATTTTGATTTTTAGAAGACGGTTGAAATCGCACCTATACAGAAACCGGGCGGTTGAAACCGCGTCTATACAGACAAAACCCACCTCCGTGGCTTGAAGACAAGTTTGATTCCCATTTGATTCCCCGTAAAGTGCGCAATGCCCACTTTTCTTCAGTCCGCGGAGGCGGACATCGTTTGTGTAGTCGCGGTTTCAACCGCCGAATCTAGTTGGTGTTTTGGTGCTCTTCAGCGCACCCTACAACTGATAAGAACACCAGTCACTCCAACTACCTACATAAAGTTTAGCATCGGGAATTCCGGCGATTTCTAAAGACAGCAAATTAACGCAAGCCGTCACCCCGGAACCGCAATAAACAATAATTTCTTCGGCTTTTTCTAATTCCGTCCACCGCTGTTTTTGTTCGGAGGTCGATCGCACTTTTCCCGTTTCATCCGTCACCTCTTGCCAAGGATAGTTTACCGCACCCGGAATGTGACCTGCAATGGGGTCGATCGGCTCCCGCAAACCTGCGTATCTCTCGCTTTCTCGCGAATCAACCAAAACCGTGTCCGGCAAGTCTTTGCGCTCTTTTACAGCCTCAATATCTACCGCCAAATCCCGCTGCAATTCGGTCACAAATTTACCCTCGCGGGGTTCTGGCAAAGTATTTGTTACAGGATATCCTGCCGCTTTCCAGGCGCTGAAACCCCCGTCTAACAAAGCAACCTTGCTGTGTCCCATATATCGCAGCAGCCACCACAAACGAGCTGCAAAAGCCAGCCGCGAATCGTCATAAGCGACGACTAAAGTTTCTGGTGAATTAATGCCGGTCGCGCTCAATTTATCAGCTAATTCTCCAATATTTGGCAGCGGATGTCTGCCGCCGTGTTTGCCAACAGCACTCGCGAGATCGCGGTTTAAATCTAAATAGAAAGCTCCCGGGACATGACTTTCTTGATATTGTTTTTGTCCAGATTCTGGGTCGGCGAGGGAAAACCGACAGTCAATAATTATAACTTGCGGATTTTCGGTATTGGCGGCCAACCACTCAGGAGAAACAATCAAATTATTGTCAGTCATAAATATTCAAAAGTGTGCTTTAACTAACGTCTATCGAGAAGGAGTTGCTTTCTCAGGTTCTGCTTTTTCCGAATTAGATTTCTTAGGAGTTGCTTTCTCAGGTTCTGCTTTTTCCGAATTATATTTCTTAGGAGTTGCTTTCTCTGAAGGTGCTTTTTCCGAATTAGATTTCTTAGGAATTGCTTTCTCGGGTTCTGCTTTTTCCGAATTAGATTTCTTAGGAATTGCTTTCTCCGAAGGTGCTTTTTCTGCTGTTGCGGGAGTTGGACTTGGCGGTGGGGGATTTACTGCTGATTCTTGAGCGTAAAGGAGATATTTCTGATACTCGCTCACTTTTGTCTGAGCTAGTTGATGGTTGGAGCTAGAGACGGGTACTCTTCTCATCAACGATACCGCTTCTTGCCAGCGATCGGCAACGGTCGTCCAATCTTCCTTAGTTTTTGCCGATCGCCCTAATTCGGCTGCTTTAACTGCGCTGTTAACCGCCTCTCGAAAAGTATCCGGTGCAGTTGCGGGAGTCGCTGTTTCATCTGGATTATTGCCCGCAGTTGCTGTCGGCTCGTTCAAAATTTTACCGACAAACGCCACCACGGCGATCGCCAACATACCCGTCACCAGCCCGACTACAATGAAAGTCGATCGCAGCCGCTTCTCAAATACAGCAAATTCCGGCGATTTCTCCTCCTGAATATTGCTCTCCATCTCTGTGCGATCGTCGATATTAGCAACCGCAGTATTTGGCACAGATTCTCCCGCAAAGCTCTCTCGTTCCAAAGTGCTGCTCTCCAAACTAAACTCCTGACTCCAAGCAGCAGCAATCTGACCGCTTTCTCGGCCTTCAACCTTCACTTTGCGAATCGAATCCGGCTGCAAATTCGTCAGTTGACTCCGCACAAACTCAACTAATGTATCTTCTCTCGGTACTTGCTCGGCCTCAAGAATTACATCCAAACAGTCGCCGTAGAGATTCGCGGAGGCTGCGATCCCTTCTGATTGCAACTGGCTGTTGAGCGAAGATGCGATCGCAGTGGCGAGATTTCCCTGCTTGGCAAGTTCCTGAAAATTAAGCTCTGTCATAGCTGGACACCTGATAATGCAGAATCTAGAAGGTAGAAGTTCGGCAATGGATTGCGTAACGGATGTAACGGATAAAAAAAGTCAGAATGGTTTATTTATTTAGCGCCGTGAAGTCAGAATCAATATAATAGCCGATCTTTCCGCAATTAGGAACGTCTTAACCGTCGGGCGCGATTGCTATAGAAGGCAGAAAAAATGAAAAAGTCAGAAACCATAGTTTTTTTTAGTTGAAAACACCCTAACTGAAATTCAACGAATAGTATAATATATCTTGGTAAATTCAAGCTTTGTTGTGCAAATTATCATTCTCGTTCCTCCTCGAATCCCTTGGGGAAGGACTTGCATTCCGAACGATCGAACCGAACTCAAGTTTGCAGTAAGGAATGCAAGTCTTCTCGTTCAGCGGCCAGATATCGCTAGGATACTAAGAGTGGAACCGCAAGCATCGCCCCTCTTTCCCGACATCCGGCTCGAAAAAGCCTCGATCGCGCGGATTCGAGATTTGAGATTTGAGATTAAAAAATTATGCGATCGCAGTGCCATCGGCGGACAGCGAGTGATATCATCAGTTAGTCAATATTCAAGTTTTTATAGCAAATAACTCGATCGCACAATGATAGCAATAGCAATTTTAGCGGCTGGACGCGGCACGCGCATGAAATCTGACTTGCCCAAAGTTCTACACGAATTGGGCGGTCGATCGCTGGTTGAGCGAGTCCTCCAAAGTTGTCAAGAAATTGAAATTTCCCGGCGACTTGTCATCGTCGGTTATCGAGGCGAACTCGTTAAAGAATCTCTGATTCGAGGTCAAGAAATATCGGGGAACAATCCTCAATCTCCTCCCCTAGAATTTGTCGAACAAACCGAACAATTGGGAACCGGTCACGCCATCCAACAATTGCTGCCTCACTTAGAGGGATTTCAAGGAGACTTGCTAGTCTTAAATGGGGATGTACCTTTGCTGAGGGCAGAAACTATCAAACAATTGATGGCTGTTCACAAACAGCACCAAAACTCTGCTACTTTATTGACAGCTAATTTGCCGAATCCCCAAGGGTACGGGCGAGTATTTACCGACAGTCAAAACTTAGTCCAGCAAATTGTCGAAGACCGCGACTGCACACAAGCTCAAAAGCAAAATCACCGAATTAATGCAGGTGTTTACTGTTTTCACTGGCCCGATTTAGAGAAAATTTTGCCAGAATTGAAGGCAGACAATGACCAAAAAGAATATTACCTAACTGATACGGTAAATTTCCTCAGTCCGGTGATGGCGGTGGATGTGGAAGATTATCAAGAAATATTGGGAATTAACGATCGCAAACATTTAGCCACAGCTTGCGATATTTTGCAAACGCGGGTAAAGGACAAGTGGATGACGGCGGGAGTGACGCTGATAGATCCCAGCAGCATTACGATCGACGATACCGTAGAGTTGCAGCCGGATGTGGTAATTGAACCGCAAACTCACTTGCGGGGAAAAACTTCGATCGCCTCTGGGAGTCGCATCGGCCCCGGCAGTTTGATCGAAAACAGTCAAATTAAGGAAAACGTAACTGTACTTTATTCGGTAATTTCTGACAGTATTGTCGCAGAAAATTCGCGAGTTGGCCCTTACGCACACTTGCGGGGACACGCAGAAATTGGGGCGAACTGTCGCGTCGGCAATTTTGTAGAATTGAAAAATACTCAAATCGGCGATCGCACTAATGTCGCTCACTTGTCTTATTTAGGCGACGCGACTTTGGGAGAAAAAGTCAACATTGGTGCTGGGACGATTACGGCGAATTACGACGGAAAAAACAAGCACAAAACTCAAATAGGCGATCGCACTAAAACTGGTTCCAACAGCGTGCTGGTTGCACCGATAACTTTGGGGGAAGATGTTACTGTAGCGGCGGGTTCTGTGGTGACAGACGATGTGCCGAATGACTGTTTAGTAATTGCCCGTTCCCGGCAAGTTGTCAAACCAGGTTGGAAGTTGAAAGAACCAAAAAAGTGAACGATTGTTCACTTTTTTGATGAGGAGTTCCCACCCATCGGGACTTGCGCGCTCGATACCAAAGAAACCGGGTTTTTATAACGGGAGTGATGGCGCACTCGCGTGAGATTTTGGCCAACAACCCGGTTTCTGCGTAATATCCTGTAGTTTAGACTAACTAAAGATGAGAACGGTGGCAAAAGAAGAACTAGAGCCACCGCGCCGGGAGAGAATGAGGG
>NZ_JAUBWA010000136.1:0-17109 GCF_036702825.1 Microcoleus sp. A003_D6
TCTATCCTTTCTCTTCGCTGTGCTTACCTCAACGGTCAACTTTCAATTTGATGTATTTGCCAAAGTGAGATGCACCCCTCCGCCACCTCCAGAGTCAAATAAATCGCTTCCCCCAGCGCAAACCCTCCTTGCGACCAAAGTAAACCCATCCATCCCATTAAAGCACCGACACTCAACGTTGTCAATAGAATATCCGCCGCGTAAAGGAGAAGATTTTTGCCTTCATTATGACTATACTCGCTGAAGGGCTTATGCCTCAAAATCGCGACTAATCAAAATAAGCGAATGATTGATCGTCTGTGCCACCAGAACGCGATTAAAAGCTAAAATCCCCACAATCATCAACTTAAACCGGACTTTTCTGGGATAATAACCGATCGCCCCCCATGTTACAATGTCCAGCACAATTTCGCTCAGATGCTCGACGCATTGCTCTCGGTAGCTCAATTCCTCAAGCCGATCGCGATATCCAATTATCATCACAGTATGGGAAAGCTGATACCAATCCTGAGCTAAGCTAAAATATAGAATGATACTAAAACCAATTTTTATCTATGAATGCTTTACCAGAAATCGAAGCCGCGATTCAACAACTTCCAGAAAAAGATGTTCGTCAATTGGTTACATGGCTGCAAAATTATTTGGATGAAAAGTGGGATAGACAAATGAGAGAGGACTTGTCAACAGGAAAATTAAACGCTCTGATTGCGAAAGCCGAAGCCGACATAGCAGCAAATAAAGTGAGGGATATCGATGAAATCCTTAACAACTTCTGATTTTTGGAAAGCCTATGGCGCGTTATCCCCTCAAATAAAACAGCAAGCTCGAAAAACTTATCAGCTTTGGAAAGAAAATCCTTTCCATCCATCGTTGCATTTCAAAAAGGTGGGCAAAAACCTATACTCAGTTAGAATTACGCAAAACTACCGCGCATTAGCTTTAAAAAAAGAGGAAGATTATTACTGGATCTGGATTGGCTCTCACGATGAATACGATGCTTTGCTGAATTGATGGAGTGGCGATCGCACCTCCCCACAATCCCAGTTTCCCACCGCAAAGCCTCTTTAAAACCAAGGCCAACCCATCCATTCCATTAAATCAACAACACCCAACCTGATCAACAGAATACCCACCGCAACCACCAAAGAACGCGCAGATGTCGCCACTTTGGTCAATTCCGTTTCTTCACTGGTGACATACCGATTGAATTTTTCCCGCCCTAATACCTCATTCAACTATTGTCAATTCCGTCTGACGCGCCAGAAAATTGACAGCCTCAGCTTGGAAGTTCAATTACTGACAAGCTTTTCTAAGAAACCTGAATTCATTCGTTCAAGGAGTGCTTCTTTTGAGAAGTCGTAGACTCATTCATCTCTTTGAATTTTACCCCCGATCGCCCTTTGCCCCAATCAAGTCTACAATTATTCCGCGTCAATACCCATCGATCGCAGTCTTTCCGCTAGAACAGCAGCCCAAAGTGCGATCTTTCTCAATACAGCGGTTCATTAAAAAACATCTCACTCAGCAGCGAAAATAGGGCAGACACCGCCCGCCCTACAAAACTACTTCCTCTGCAACTTCACCCCACGAATAGAATAATCCAAAAGCTCGATCGGGTGCATCAAAGTAACAGATTTCCCTTGCAACTCCAAATGCTTCTTAATTTGCAAAGAACAACCCGGATTAGAAGAAGCAATCAACTCCGCCCCAGTATTCAGCAAATTCTCCACCTTTTGCACTCCCAACTCATCAGCCACCTCCGGCTGAAGCATATTGTAAACCCCCGCACTCCCGCAACACAAAGCAGCATCCACAGGTTCTTTTAGCTTCACACCAGGAATTTGTTGCAACAACTGACGCGGCTGCAAACTAATCTTTTGCCCGTGCAACAAATGACAAGCATCCTGATAAACAATTGTCAAATCTCCATCAATCAAAGGATTGAGTTTTGCCGTAATTCCCGCACTTGCCAAAAACTCTTGCACGTCCTTAACATTCGCAGCAAATTTCTCAGCTTTCTCCCGATAATCCGGGTCATCTGCTAACATATGACCGTATTCTTTCAAAGTATGACCGCACCCAGCAGCGTTGATAATTACAAAATCAACGCCAGTATTTTCAAAGCTATCAATCATCTGTCTCGCCAAAGCTTTCGCCTGTTCCGCTTGCCCTTGGTGTTCCGGCAAAGCAGCGCAGCATCCCTGACTTTTAGGAACCACAACCTCGCAACCGTTAGCCGTCAAAACTCGCACCGTAGCCTCATTAACTGGTGAAAATAACAGCCGCTGCACGCAGCCTAAAATCACGCCGACTCGATAGCGTTTTTCGCCTATTGCCGGAATTACCTCTGGCAAATTATCCCGGAAAGAATCAACACTAACTTTCGGCAAAATTGATTCCATTGCCGCCAAGCGGGGAAATAGTTTTTTCAGCAAACCGGTTTTGCGAATTAGTTTTGGCAGCCCTAATTTTTGATAAATAAACAGCGGTACAAGCAAAGGCCGCAATCTGTGAGGATAAGGGAAGAGATTAAAAATCAGAGTGCGAATTACATTGTCAGAAAAAGTGCGTTCCTGATTTCGGGTAACTTGGTGGCGAGTTGCGGAAATTAATTTGTCGTATTGAACACCAGAAGGACAAGCTGTAACGCAGGCCAAACAACCCAAACAAGTATCAAAATGCTGCGAGGTTGCTTCGTTTAAAGGTGCGTCGCCTTCGTTGATTGCATCCATTAAATAAATGCGACCTCGGGGCGAATCCATTTCTTTACCGAGTACGCGATAACTCGGACAAGTTGACAAACAAAAGCCGCAGTGGACGCAAGTATCGATTAATTTTGGGTCAGGCGGATTGTTGGCGTCGAAACCGATTTCGAGAGTTTCTAAGTGGGGATTTTGTGCTAGAAAATTGCTTTCTTTGGCAGGTTTTAAATCGTCGCTGGGAACGGGAGATTTTTCTGAAGTTTGCATATATGGAAGAAGGAAGAAGGAAGAAGGAAGAAGGAAGAAGGAAGAAGGAAGAAGGAAGAAGGAAGAAGGAAGAAGAAAAAAAAATTAGTTATCTAGGAGAGAAGTCAGAAGCAATAGACCGCATGGATAAAGTGCAATTAAGAACGTCCTAAACGTCCCAACAAAAACTTCTCTTCTTTTCTCTTCCTTCGCGGTCTTCGCGCCTTCGCGGTTCGTTAAAAAACAAATCTGGTTCACCAATAATTCAGACTAGGAATTAAAAAAAACTGAACTCCTGACTAAAACTTTAAACTAAATACCGCTTATAAAACGATGGGGACTCAAAAGATTTTCCGGGTCAAACTGCTGTTTAATCCGGCGCATTAAATCGATCGCACTTCCAGTATAGCCCCAAACATCTAACTGTTGCTTGATGTCGGTCGGCGCCGCTAAAACAGTCAGAAAACCGCCTTTGGCTTCGCACCCCCTGCGTACCTGCAACAGCGTTTGGGCCGTCGCAGTCTCAAACCGCAAAACCCCCAAACCGCTGCCTGCATGAATCAAAGCGTCCTGTACAGGCAATTCGTTAATTGCCTTGACAGCTTCCGACGGTCTGATTCCTATTTTGCAAATAATTGCCGACTTTGTGCCAGAATTCCACATTGTTTCTGGCAATCTTTGCCATAACTGATGCTCATCATTTTCGCCGCAGTTAGTGCCTTGCAAACCCAACTTTTCCCCAACTTCCAGCAAGCGGGCTGATTGTTGTTTAACACTTTCTGCGATACTTTGAAATCTGACGATTAATCCCGTACCCTTTCCTAAGCCTAATTTTGCGACTAATTCAGGTGACAGCAAATCGATCGCACTTGGTGTCAAAGCAGAGGATAATAAGATTTGAGCCGTTTGGGACAAAGCATTAGTTTCCCCAGTCAGCACTACGGTTCCCGATGATTCAGGCAGCGGATAAACTCGGAAAGTTACTTGACTGATGATGCCCAATGTGCCGTAAGCACCAGTAAACAGTTTCATCAAGTCGTAACCGGCGACATTTTTAACAACTCGACCTCCGGCTACCGCAATTTTACCGTCCGATCGCACAAAGGTTATTCCCAACAACAAATCCCGAACCCCCCGATAGCGGTGCCGCAAGGAACCCGCATCAGCAGTAGCGATAATTCCGCCCAAAGTTGCCTCTTGCGGATACGCCGGATCGATCGGCAAAAATTGACCTGATGCCGCTAAAATTTCCTGCAAATCCGCAAACTTCATTCCCGCTTCCGCAGTCACGGTTAAATCGCCCACAGCGTGTTCTACAAGCCGGTTCAGACGCCCCGTGCTGACGGCAACAATCCCTCCTGCATCAGGAGATCCCCCTAAATCCCCCTTAAAAAGACCCACTTTGACAACATCTTGCTCCCCCCTTGTTAAGGGGGGCTGGGGGGGATCGGAGTCTAATTTAACTAAACCGCCCCAATCGAGTTTGCTGCCGCTACCGCAAGGCAAGACTGCACAGCGATTTTGCCGAACCCAAGCAATGACAGCCGCGAGTTCTTCCTGAGTATTCGGGTAAACGGTACAATCTATCTTTGTACCCGGAACAACTGCTTTTTTTACCCGTTCTTGCCAAAATGGCTCTGTATCTTGCCAGCGACAGATGCCAGCAGTCCCGACAATACTTTCTAATTCTTGTGTGCTAACGTAATTTTCGGTAGAAAAAGATTTCATGAAGGTTATGAGACGCCCGGTAAAAAAATTATCAAAACACTGCGTAAAACCATTAAATATTAATACGGGCCCCATATTCAAAAGATGAAAAAACAAATGTCTCAAAACCGAATTTCTCTGGGAATTACCGGTCTCAACGAAGTGATTGGGGGCGGCCTAATTTCTCAACGCTCTTATCTGGTGCGCGGCGGCCCGGGTACTGGCAAGACTACGCTGGGCTTTCACTTTTTGACCGCAGGTGTGGCTTTGGGAGAAACGCCCCTGTTTATTACTTTAGGAGAACCGGAAGCGCAATTGCGGGCCAATGCCACAAGTCTCGGTTTTGATATGGAAGCGATGGCGTTCCTGGATTTGAGCCCATCCTCAGAATTTTTTACAGAAGTTCAGACTTATGATATTTTCTCGCCCTCCGAGGTTGAGCGAGAACCGACTACACAAAAGATTATCGATCGAGTCCAAGCTGTCAAGCCGCAACGGGTGTTTTTGGACGCGATAACTCAATTTCGCTACTTAGCTGCGGATGAGTTTCAGTTTCGCAAGCAAGTTTTGTCTTTTCTGCGGTTTTTGGTGGAAGGAGGGGCGACGGTGGTGTTCACCTCAGAGGGTACATTAAATGCTCCCGACGACGATTTACAATTCATCAGCGACGGAGTAATTTACTTGGAACTGCGCCCTGAAGGACGCACCCTGTCTGTCACCAAGCTGCGAGGCTCCAACTTCCGCAGCGGCCGCCATTCGCTGCGCCTGACTGAGGCTGGTATGGAGGTATTTCCGCGACTGCTTCCGGACAACTTTCAACAGGATTTTGTTGCTGAAGCGATTTCTGCTGGGGTTCCTGAAATCGACGAACTGCTGCACGGGGGACTGGAACGGGGGACTGTGACGGTGATTAGCGGGCCTAGCGGCGTGGGTAAAACGACGGTGGGGATTCAGTTTATGAAGGAAGCAGCAGGAAGGGGGGAGCGATCGGTAGTTTACATTTTTGAGGAGTCAACTTCTACTCTGCTGCAGCGCTGCGAATCAGTTAACATCCCGGTTGGGGCGATGATGGGGCAAGGAAGTCTTTCGGTGATACCCGTGGAACCTTTGCTGTACTCCCCGGATCAGTTTGCCTGTATGGTACGCCAGGAGGTGGAGCAGGAAAAGACGCGGATTGTGATGCTTGACAGTATTTCTGGCTATCAGCTTTCGATGCAGGGGCAAGATTTGGTGCACAATTTGCACGCTTTGTGCAAGTATCTGAAGAATATGGGAGTCACGGTTATCTTGATTAATGAGGTAGAAGCCATTAGCGGAGATTTTCGGCTGACCGAGATCGGGATTAGCTATTTGGCGGATAATCTTCTGTTTATACGTTATCTGGAACGCCAACTGCATAATAGGACAGAAATCCGCAAGGCGATCGGAGTAATTAAAAAACGAGTCAGCAATTTCGAGAGAACTCTGCGAGAACTCGATATTACTCGCTACGGCATCAAAGTCAGCAAACCGATACGGGGGCTGCGCGGCATTTTGAGTTCGGCGCCGGTGTGGATTGAGGAGGGAACGGATGAAGATTGAATCGGGGTTTATCGTGCTGTTTTTAGGCAATTGCAGCTAATAATTTTGCAGTCGTGAATCAAATTAGTAGGGTGCGCACCGCGCACCTCACCACTAGCCTCAGTCCTGGAAAACTTAAATATGTTGCTCAATTTGTGTATTTTTCGACTTTTATCGTAGTGTAGTTTTCAATTATATGAAATACAGTAGGGGCACGCGGGCACGCGGCCGTGTCCTGTACCCCAGCATCTGTACTTCACTCAACTGAAAACCAATGTAATCCCTCGCCGAAAAGTAAGCTGATACCAGATAAAAAAAGAATCAAACTTGAGGCAACCTCCCAACCCATCATATACAATCAGTTACTCCGCATTCTAAAATATAAAATCTAAAATCTAAAATGGTATAACCCGTATTCAAAGGAAGCTGGTATATGACTGAAAACTCAATAATTTTAGCGGTTGACCGCAATCACCGAAACTTGGAACTCTTAGCACAATTTCTCAACAAAGAAGGATACCAGATGATCGCAGCTTATAGTTTTGAAGAGGTTGCACAAGCTATCAGTCAGCCTGCTAAGATCGGGATGGCTTTAGTAGATATTTCTGGTTTCGACCGCCGGATTTGGGACTGCTGCGAAAAACTGCGAAATCACGAAATCCCTTTTATGATACTCTCGCCCAAACAAAGCGCTGCCATTCAGCACGAAAGCCTCTGCCACGGTGCTCGGAATATGTTGGTAAAACCTTTGATCGTTAAAGATTTGTTAGGAATTGTTCACAGCTTGCTAGGAGAACCTGCGTGAGTCAAATTTTATTGCTTGTCGAACAGAAAGAAAATCGCCGTCTGTTATTAGAATGGCTAGCAGTTTACTATGAGGTATTGCTGCCAAACTCAACCGAAAATAGTGAGGATTTTTTACCATTTAATCAATCTTTTGACCTGGCGATAATTGACGGTCTTGCCCTGAAACGCCACTGGCAATGGGTGGCTGCCCAAAAACAGGCCGAACACCCGGTATGTTTGCCTTTTCTTTTGATTACATCCCGCTCGGATGTAGGGATGGCAACGCAATTTATTTGGCAAAGTATTGACGATTTGATTATCGCTCCGATCGAGAAGATTGAATTGCAAGCGCGGGTGGAGATTTTGCTGCGATCGCGCCAGTTGTCTTTAACTCTCAAATTGTCTCACGACCAACTCGATCGCACTCTGCAAACAGCCCAGGAACTCAACGAGATGAAAACATCTTTGCTGTACATGATTGCCCACGACGTTCGCAATCCTTTAAATTTCATCATCGGCACTACACAACTTCTTAGCAAGTACAAGTTGACATTAACAGATGAGAAAACACAAGAACTTCTAGACAAAACTCAAGCAGCCGCAAAAGGCATAGATTTGTTATTAGATGATGTGCTGCTGCTGGGGCGTGTTGAGTCAGGAAAAACCGGCTTTTCCTTGCTACCCATAGATTTAGCAAAGTTTTGTAATGAGTTGGTAGAGGAATTTCATAGCAGCCTGAAGTTAAAACCTGAAAATGATCGGGTAACGCTGAGTTTTGTGAATCACAGTCAAGCCGCGATGGCGTGTTTGGAGGTAAGCTTACTCCGGCGAATTCTGGGCAATTTGCTGTCCAATGCTATTAAGTATTCTCCCCCACAGACCGAAGTAATCTTTGAATTAAAACTTACTGAAACTGAGGCTATTTTTTCGGTACAGGATGCAGGAATTGGCATACCTGTAGCAGAGCAAGGACGGCTGTTCGATTCATTTTACCGGGCTAAAAATGTCGGTCGAATTCCCGGTACGGGACTGGGGCTGAGCATTGTTAAAAAATGCGTGGACTTGCACGGTGGCGAAATTACATTGAGCAGTGAAGAAGGCGTCGGCAGTACATTTACAGTAACGCTGCCGATCGCAAAACATGGAAAAAAACAAATCTCGCCTGCCACGCATTAAACTAGATGCAGGCATTATATTGGGATTTAAAGACGGGATTTTTGGCAGGGATGATAAATTGCTGGTTTCTCATTTTTATTACGGCATTGATGGGAGGCTTTTGATGGTTTTTTCGTGGGTAATTGCAGCGGAAATTTATCATACTCGATCGCACCGCTGGCGAAAAATTCACACTATTTTAAAGTAATATCCCGGCCGGGGCGGGTTTTTGAGATTGTCAATTATTGGCAGATATTGTTGGTGAACCCGCCCCTACCTGATTTTGGGCGAAGCAACAGTATTTGTAGGGTGCGTCGCCACCCTTAAATCTTAAAGAATATCCACAATCTTTGAGCGACGCACCCTACACTCAGGTGAGCGCAAACAAACCCACACTCATCATTGTTGCAAGACTTTAGAGAATAGGTATTACTTTGAGGTGGCAAAAAGCACAGGTCTATCAGTGCGATTATCAAAATAAAAATTGTCCGAAACCAGCGCCAAAAATACAGTAAACTACTCTCTTACCTGTTGCTTATTACTTTTTTCTACTAACTAACTCAAAGTTCTAAAGGAGCAATAGCATTTAAAAAATTTTCTAGGATAAATCGCAGCAAAGATTGTGTTGCTAATATTAAACCCAATCTTGCTTGGGCGAGTTTTGGTGTTTCTATTTTAACTTCTCCCCAAATTCTGCACTGGCTGTAAAAAATCTGAAATGCTTCGCTCAAACTATTGGCTAGTTTGAAATAATTGACAGGTTGTTCGCGGTTTTTGACCTCGAAAATAGGATATAAACTATCTAGCACTGCTATTAGTTGCGAAATTAAATTGCGTTCAGCACGATGCACTAACCGCAGTCGATCGCCCTCGTCAACCCAGGGTATAGGATTTGGTGCTATCAGCGACCAGATTTCGGGTGCTGTAGCGACATCGGGCTGCGCGATCGAAATTAGGCGATCGCGGTGGGCCATTCGCAGCAGGGAACAGCAGCGCGCGTGGCTGTACTGAATCGGAAACAGCCGATCGGCACACACAACAGGAGATAATATTCGAGATTCTGGAACTGGGAGGTTCGTTTGAGCTAAACGCTGCAACCAGACGGCTAAACCCGCATCAGTCAACTCCAACTCAATAATTCCAGCCGGCGCGACTTTAACGGCGAAATCTTGGCCGCACAGCGGTTCGAGAATTTCGGCCAACTGTGCGGCAATTGTCTGGGGTGTCTGCTGCCAAGTTTTAGCTAATTTCAGGGCGATCGCAGACACGTACAGCACCCGCGCGCGATCTTTACTACGATTTAACGGAAATATTGCACCATTCTCAATAAGCTGGTTATGGGCGGGCAGGATGCCTACCCCCAAATCAAATTCACTTGTTGTGGCACAGGCATCTTGGGCGGGCAGGATGCCCACCCCACCATCAAATTCACTTGTTGTGGAACAGGCATCTTGCCTGTTCTTGAGAATGGTGCCACCTATGAGATTTAATGGAATTTTCCCTAGTGCCTCTTGCTGGGCGATCGCCCTTTGGAACCTTGAAAGCAAGAAACACTTCACTGTAACTTCCGGGCACTGCGAGATATTTGCTGTATCCATATCGGCCGATCCTACGGTAAGAGCAACGATCGACTGTTACCGATTGCGCTGTTGTTGTACGTTAAACCGCTGAAGTCAGAGATGGTCGATCGGCTCCCACGGGCGGGGCTACATCGAAATCATCGGCTTTATAGCGATTTTTTTGCTAAATGTACAATAATTTACGACAAATTCTTTGCTGAATTCTACCATTTTGATGTATTTTTTGCTACATTGAATTTTTATGTAAAACTGAGAAAAGTTAGCACAGTTAAGCTAGTGCAAGCTCGATCGGGGGTTGGTTGTCTCACTTTGTATCGCACTGCTGGCAGAAGCTGTTTTTCTCACTGATTAAATATATCCCAGAGCCTCACTTATGCAATCAACTTCCACACCTGTAGATACTATCGATCGACCGTTTATCACTTGGCAGCGAATTATCGACTGGGCCCAGGAACACTACCGCTACCGGACTTTTAGCAAAGACGAGCGGATTCCCGCCAGACCCGGACTGCTGTATTTAGTCCAGAAAGGTTCTGTGCGGCTCGTAGGCAGCGCTCAAGTTAGCGCCGCAGCCACGAAGTCAAAATCCGCTGACAAAACTACAGAAGAAGCTTTTTTGGGCTTCGTCGGCGCCGGTCAGCCCTTTGAACTGGTTGCTCAGTCTCCGTTTACTCTCCAAGCTTACGCCCACGCCGATCAAACTCACGTAGTGTGGATGTACTGGCACGACTTGGATAATTGGCCTCACTTCCGCAGGGAAATTTTGGATGCGTTTCGCTACCAGCACCAGCGGAAACTTCTCTGGCTGAGCACTTTGGGACAGCGCCGGACGATCGACCGACTGCTGGGATTTCTCACTTTGTTGATCGAAGAGTTCGGCGAACCTTACGTAGGTGAGGCTGAACCGGATGTGGTTCGGGGCTACCGGCTGCCTTGGACTTTGACTCACGCTCAAATTGGCAGCGCGATCGGCTCGACGCGGGTAACTGTGACGCGCCTGATGGGTAAGTTGCGATCGAAGGGTTTGATTAATACTGAGGATGACAATTTAATCTGTTTGCCGGCTAAATCTAACCCCCAAAAGACAAAAAATAAAAAGCAGGAAGTAGAAGAAGATTCCCTGGAAGATTCCCTGGAAGATTCCCTGGAAGATTCCCTGGAAGATTCCCTGGAAGATTCCCTGGAAGATTCTCTGGAAGATTCCCTAGAAGATTCTCTGGAAGATGCCCTCGAATAATTTGCATCAAATCCTGCGGGCGATTGCCAAAACACTGCGCGTAGCTATTAGTTTTTGGCTGTCAGGGTGTCTGTCGCTCGACAGTGTACGATAAATTGTGTAAACTTTTCCAGTTCTCTTTCTTGTGCGACTGACAATGACCGATGACAAGCAAAAATTTCCCATCCCGAACAATCGAAAACGGGTGGTATTCTGCGACTTTGACGGCACGATAACCGTTGAAGAAACTTTTGTGGCAATGCTCAAGCATTTCGCACCGGAACAGTCGTCTCAACTGATGCCTGAAATATACGCTAGAAGGCTGAGTTTGCGATCGGGAGTGCGGCAGATACTAGAGTCTATTCCCTCGGAATGTTACGGGGAAATTGTGGAATTTTCTAGGGGAAAGCTGATGCGGCCGGGATTGGTGGAATTGCTGGATTTTTTGGACGAGCGAAGGGTGGATTTTGCGATCGTTTCCGGCGGTCTTCGGGTCATGGTAGAGACGGTAATGGGCGATTTGGTAAACCGGGCGATCGCTATTTACGCTGTGGATGTGGACGCTAGCGGCCCTCGCTTGCAAGTCAATTCTGAGTTTGAAGGAGATGCGGAATTGGTGTCTAAGGTGCGGGTGATGGGCCAGCACCCGGCCGAGGAACAGGTGGCGATCGGAGATTCGCTGACGGATTTTAACATGGCTTTGCAGGCTTCGTCGGTGTTTGCGCGCGATCGGCTTGCCGAGTATCTAGACGAACAGCAAAAGCCTTACACTAAATGGGATAATTTTTTTGACATTTTGGAAAGTTTGTCCCAGAAATGGAATTGAAACTATCGCCTTTCTCAGGTAATATAAATTCCGTTTGCATCGGTATTGTATGATGTTAAATTTTGTAGGGGCGGGTTCACCAACAATAATTGCCCATAATAAACAATATAATAAACCCGCCCCCGTGCAGATAAGTCCGATGCTACCGAATTTGATATAAGGTGTGTACGGATTACCCTACGTTTAGATAGGCCAGCGCAATTCCTATTAACGTAAAAAGTAGATTAAAAGCTGAGGATTTGTAAAGAATGAGTGGCGATTTGAGATCGGATTTAATTGCAGCAGCCAAACATTTTTACGATCGCGGTTGGATGGTTGGGACTGCTGGCAATCTTTCAGCGCGCTTACCAGATGGCAGTTTTTGGATTACTGCTAGCGGCCGCGCGAAAGGGCAGTTAACTGAAGCAGATTTTATCAGAATGAGCTCAGACGGCGCAATTGTCGAGCAACCTGTTCCCGACAGCCGCCCTTCAGCCGAAACCAGCATTCATTTAGCCGTTTACAATTGCTTTCCCGACGCTAAAGCTTGCTATCACGTCCACTCGATCGAGGCAAATTTAGTTTCTCGGCTGGTAGCAGGCGATGCAGTGCCTTTACCCGCGATCGAAATGCTGAAAGGTTTGGGGGTGTGGGAGGAAAACCCGCAGGTGGCGATACCTCTATTTGCAAATTACTTGGAAGTGCCTAAAATAGCCAAGGAAATTTGCGAATCCTTTGCCATTTGTGCGCCCTCTGTACCCGCTTTGTTAATTCGCGATCACGGCGTCACAGTCTGGGCGGACTCGCCAGCCGCCGCTTACAATTACGTAGAAATTGTAGAATACATTTTTCGCTACACGATCGCAGCCCGCCAATTAAATTTAGATTTGAGAGCGGAGATTTGAGATTGAGCGGTGCATGAATGAGGAAGCTTGGGGATTTGAGATTAGGAAACGAGAAAACATCCAGAATAGGCAATAATCATGGCTAAATATACTAGAATTTTATCCATAGATGGAGGCGGAATTAGAGGGATTATCCCCGCGCAAGTTGCAGTTAGCATTGAGTCAAAGCTGCAACAGAAAAGTGGCAACCCAAATGCGAGAATAGCTGACTATTTTGATTTAATCGCCGGCACGAGTGCGGGAGGAATTTTAACTTGCATCTATTTGTGTCCCGATGCCGAAAATCCCACCAGACCTCGGTGGTCTGCCCAAGACGCTGTTAATTTTTCGATTAAGACCGGCCGCGACGTTTTTAAGAGTTCCTTTTGGCAAAAACTCAAATCTCTAGACGGTTTGGTAGATGAGAAATATCCCAGCGATAGCTTAGAAAAATTCTTTTTGGAAAACTTTAGAGATTGCAAACTCAGCGAACTGCTGAAACCTTGTTTAATTTCCAGTTACGATGTCGAAAGGAGAAAAGCTCACTTTTTTAATCAAATAGATGCTAAAAAAGATCCAGCCGAAGAGTATTTTGTTAGAGATATCGCCAGAGCCACATCTGCCGCTCCCTCTTACTTTGAACTTCCCAAAATCCGCTCTTTAACCAACGAATCCTACGCTTTAATTGACGGGGGAGTATTCGCAAACAATCCCGCACTTTGTGCCTATGCAGAAGTTAGAAATAAATTCAGAATTCCCGACGAGCGCCCCGACAAGGGCCCGACAGCAAAAGATATGGTAATTTTATCCTTGGGGACGGGAGAAGCTCAGAAAAAATTCCCCTACGAAGAAGTTAAAAATTGGGGTCAAGTTGAGTGGGTTGAGCCTTTGATTAATATCATGATGACGGGAGTTGCTGAAACTGTAAATTATCAAATCATCCAAATTTTTGATGCGATTGAAAGACCAAATCAATATTTGAGAATTAATCCAGATTTGAGCCGCGAACAACCGCTGCTGATTGATGATGCCTCGGAAGAGAAGATATCGGAACTGGTGAGAATTGGCAAGGATCAAGCCGAAAAGTACAATGAAGAGTTGGATAAGTTTATCGACTTGTTGCTTGCCTAGTAGTCAGTCATATTGTAGGGTGGGTTGGGCGCGGCGATTAAGTTAAGTCACCAATAAATAAATCTTAAACCGCGCCGCGCCTAACCAACCAATCGCAGGGCCCTCCGACAGAAAATATATGTTGACAAATCGTGCAATAAGTGCTATAGAATAAACTAAATCTCTATTTAGCAATGCTTCGCCCTGTTTGCAATTAATCGCGAGCCAGCAGTCATTGGTTAAAAAATACCAAGAAAAGCGCGATCGACATTTAGATGAAACCTTCAAGAACAGGTGGTTTCAGCGGTTTTTAGTGACGCTTTTCCTGGGCGGCCAAGTGCTGCTGCGCATACTCCAAGGCAAAATTGACCGCCGCAAAATCATGGAACATTTAGTAACAGTAGGGCTGGATTCTTTGCGTTCCGTGCTGCTAATAGCCTTTTTTGCCGGCATGATTTTTACCATTCAATCCGGCAGAGAATTGGTTCGCTTTGGGGCGGTTGGGGCGGTTGGAGGTGCTTTTGCTGTGGCATTTTGCGGCGAATTAGCACCACTTTTAACGGCGGGCGTGGTGGCGGGACAAGTAGGTTCTGCCTTTGCGGCGGAGATAGGAGAAATGCAGGTGACGGAACAAATAGACGCCCTGTATATGTTGAGAACAAATCCGGTTGATTATTTAGTAGTGCCGAGGGTGATAGCTTGCTGCATCATGGTGCCGATTTTAACAATTTTTGCGGTAGCGGTGGGGATTTTGGGCGGGCTGTTTGTGGCGGTTAATTTTTACAATTTGGAATCGTCGGTATTTTTGGAATCGGTGCGGACTTTTTTGGGGCCGTGGGATTTAGTAACTGTGGCGATTAAGAGTTTTATTTTTGGGTTAATAATTGCCCTTGTCGGTTGCGGTTGGGGGTTGACGACGGCGGGCGGAGGGAAAGGAGTAGGCCAAGCTGCAACGGCGGCGGTTGTGACTTCCTGGGTGTTTATTTTTGTGGCGGATTTATTTTTATCGCTGTTGATGTTTCACGAGTAGGGGATTGCCAGAAGCGGCGGGTAAATGGAGAGTTGCACGAGCGAAATGATTGTTGACTGTTGACTGTGAGTCGAAAAACTTATCGGTTGCGCTTATCCTTTGGCGGCCGCTTGACTCGACTTTATACTAATTCTAAAAAATCATGTAACAGTAGCTGTAGGGTGCGTCGCTATTCACTAATTCTCAAAAAAAGCGACAATCTCACAGCGACGCACCTTACACAATAGTTCAGGAAACAAACCAAAAACTCATAACTGTTGCCAGATTTTGGAGAATTGGTATTATAGCCTTTCTCAAACAGATGAGGTATGACTGACAGCTTATATAACCACTAAACTAAGAGGGCCCAAGCCCAACTACGTACCTCATCTTTCTGAGAATTGGTATTACTATTCGGATGAAGCGCGGATTTGATATAACTAGGTAAGGTGCACGGCAGAAGAGCACCTACATAAATTAAGTTCGTAGTAAGAAGTTTATTCCTTATTCATGGTGAAGGAATATAAGGAGGGCGATAGACTCGAATTGCCTGAATGGGAACTGTCCCGTTAGTTTCAGGAATGATTTCAAGAACGTGTTTGGAATTGCTTAAATTCTGAGCCAATGTTGTAGGATACTCCAGGCTTGAATCTGCAATCTTTGGCGGAACGTATGAATCAACAAACATCGGCCGCACCTGCCACGCAATTTCAAAGCCTTTTGGCGTCGGCTTTTTCGAGTATTCACAGGCATTTTGCAGCCACCAGTTTCTCGGTTCAATTAGGACGCGGCCAGAGTTTGAGACAAACATTTTGTCGTTTGTACCGCTGCCGTCGTAACCTGTTTTAGAACCTACAACGTCAAATTTAAACTTGCTGGCGTCGCTGTTAATCTCAGTAATTACGGCTTTCCAATCTTCGACGATTAGCGGTTTTTGGCTGGATACTTGGAGAATAGCCGGCCAAGCGACGCCAAGACTGACGCTAGGTCTGGTGATGCTGTAAAGTTCAGGAAATTCGGAGGGTTTTTTGCCGTCGATCGCAATTCTAGCAGAAATTGCCTCGCCGTTGAAAGTTTTATCGGCGATCGCATCTATTCTATTTCCTTCAAATTCTAAAACCAACTTGCCATCTTGCCACTTAACATCGCTGCCAACTGTATAGGTTTTCACTAAATCCTGCTGCTGCGCTTGAGGAGAATTTGGGTTGTATCGCAGGTGCGGTTTTATGAGAGCAGCTAGGAGAAAATTTCCCCAAGCGTTGAGGTGAATCCCGTCGCTCAATAGCTGTTTTGGCTGCAAGCGATTGTCTTTCAAATACCTGCGCCAAGGTTCGCGAATTTCCGCGATTTCGCAGCCGTATTTATCGGCCAACTCCGGCAGCCATTTAGTAGAATGAGTGTTGTGCCATTCGTATCTGTTGACTGAATTTGGATCGTCGCTGTTGCCTGTCGGCATCCAGTCGATATGGTCTGAATGCAAGAGTATTTCGCTAGCAGTGCGGCGGCGGACATTGGCAATTATAGCTTCGTAATCTTCATCGCCTCCGTAAACATGGAAAATTAGTAAATCTGGATAAAAAGGATACAAATCGTGTTCGCTGGGACGGATTAAAATTGGGGCATAAAATCCTCCGATCGCCCGATTTTCAACAATTAAATCTGCATTGGGAAATCGCTGTTTCAAATCCTTTACTACATCTTGCCACCAATCTTGCTGAGTGATGGATTGACCGTAAAATAGGATACGCACTTTTCGACGTTCTGTTGGAGTGCTTGCCGCAAGTAACCCCATCGTCCTTTGAATCCTTGCTCCAAAACTAGCATTATTTGCAATAGGAGCTGGCGGGGGAAATGACGTATCGGCAGCTATTTTTTTGATAGCCGGAACTAACAGAAAGCTGAGACACAAAAAAAGCAACCACAAGTAGCGATAAATCTTTGATTTTCTGCTATTTTCCTGCCATTTTTTCATATAAAAAACTCGGTAAGGGGGAAACGAGCGAGTCTTTAGACCTGAGAGAGAAACGACCCTTCGGCTACGCGAGCGGGCATTTAAATTGTATGTTCAGGGCGAGCGGGACGCCCAACCCTACTCCCCACAAGAGTTTGATTGTTTTCTAACATACAATTTAAATGCCGCAACAGCTTAACCGCCGTGAATTGGCAACCAGCAAGCCCGATCGTTCGATCGCGAAAATTTGTCCCGTTTTGCTAAGCTTGATGCGATCGAGATATTGCTGAATCTCCGAAAGCGAAAAGTCTACTGCACTAACTGCTTTATAAAACTTACCTAAACCTACCTAAAGTCGTCTTTAGATACAATTCAGGGTTTACTTCCTACGCTGTTGG
>NZ_JAUBWA010000137.1:0-16111 GCF_036702825.1 Microcoleus sp. A003_D6
GGTTTTATGCCGGTCCATTTTTTTTGAGGCCCCATAAGCGACACCCTCTGGGCTATACAGAACTTTTCACTGTCCAGATGTTGTAGCCAGCGTCTACAAAGTCGCCTGTTTCCATACCAAACCTATAGCCCTCTTTCAGCGTCGGTATCGTTGCCAAAAGAGATTCTTGGCGATGCTGAATCCAGCCACCAAACAAAAGTAGAACTGTGGACTTGAATTCGGGTACATTCAACCGATCGAGCAATGAGAGTGCCAATTGCCCAAAGCCATAGCCCGTTTCCACCTCTCCCAAAAAGGCACACAACACCATTCCGTGCATCGCATAACCCACTGTCGATGCGGGTGCATTCCCATAGGAGAGCGATAAACTCACCATCGTGGAGCTCAGCAGGGGCAGCAAACCGGGCATTCCCTGAAAAATGGGTGGAAACAACATACCAGACAGTTGCATAGCTGCCTGAGTCTGCGGATTTGTCATCACAGGTAGGTCAACCAGTTCATCAATCTTGCTGCCGCTTAGTTGGCTGCCAAGGGCTTGTAGCGCTTTGCCAATCTTGGCTTCATCGGGTTCGGCAGGGAGTTCAATCCCCAATTGTAAGAGTGCGTCTCTTGCTACTGCGATCGTTTCTAACACCTTGCTCTGGGCTGTCTGAGCGGCAATTTGAATTTCGTAAATTTTAACTCGCTCTAAAATTGTCTGAGCTTCTTGCAAAACCAGTGCTGCCCTCCGATCCATACCATCAAAGTCAGCATTCAAATAGGCAATTTCAGCAGCAGCAACATAGAGATTTAGGGTCAATTCATATTGAGTTTGCCAGCATTGAGGTGTCAGTAGCTCAATTCCCATTTGCAGATAGATATTTGCCGCAGCGTAGGCGGTAGAATTTCTAGCCTTACGTCCGGCTTCTAAGTTGAGTTGGGCTAAGGCTGAGCGTTCACTTAATTGATGGATTAACTCAATTCCTTGATTTAAATGCCCCACAATATCAAAGATTTTTTCTTCTGTTTCTATCTCGGAAGAACTTTGTAGCAGTAACTGTCCTATTTTCAGATGAGTGGCTTGTTTTTGGTTGTCGGGAATCAATGAATAAGCCGCTTGCTGGACGCGATCGTGTAGGAATTTATAAGTTGGATTAGCAACAGACTGACTAGAGGATTGAGCATCTGCTTGAGCGAAGTTATAGCCTTCTGCAATCTGTAAAATAAGTCCTTCTTGCAAGGCTTTCCATAGCGCTGATGCCGTTTCTTCTGGTAATTCTTCGCTGACTACTGCTAATGTCTCTAAATCAAACTGCGCTCCAATGCAAGCCGCCAATTTTAGAACATCCTGAGTTTTGGCAGGCAACTTCTGCAATTGTGCCGCCATAAACTCCACCACATCCGAGGCATGGCTAAGTCTAGCTTGGGCAAGATCGCACTGCCAATGTTGGACATCCCAGTCAAAGCTAATTTGGCCATCTTCATACAGCGCCTTGAGAAATTGAGTCGAGAAAAAGGGATTACCTTGAGTTTTTTCATAAACCAATTCTGTCAAAGGCCCGGCCAAAGATAAATCGCAAATCAGCGTATCTGCTACCAACTGATTCAGATCCGCTAAACTCAACGGTTGCAGCGTAATCGTATTCACCGCTGCTCCAGACTTCACAATCTCATCCACCGTCAACATAAACGGATGAACGGGCGACACCTCGTTATCTCGATAAGCACCCAATACTAACAGATGCCCTCTATCTTCCATCAACAGTTGTAGCAATTTCAAAGATGCCGAATCCGCCCACTGCAAATCATCCAAAAACATCACTAAGGGATGCTCGGCGGTGGTAAATACTTGCACAAACTTTTGCATCAGCAAATTAAACCGATTTTGGGCCGCACTCCCCGACAGTTCTAGTGCATTCGGTTGAGCGCCAACGATCCGTTCCAATTCAGGAATTACCTCGATCAAGACTTGCCCGCTATCACCTACTGCGGTGAGAATATTGGTTTTCCATGTTTGTACCTGAGCATCACTTTCTGATAATAATTGTCCCATCAATTCCCGAAATGCTTGCACAAATGCACTGAAGGGAATATTGCGCTGAAATTGGTCGTATTTGCCTTTGATAAAATAGCCACGCTGTCTGGCGATCGGCTTGTGGACTTCGTTCACTACTGCGGTTTTACCAATCCCCGAGAAGCCAGCGACTAGCATCATTTCGGCGCTACCTGTACTGACTCGTTCAAAGGCAGCTAATAGACTAGAAACTTCAGTTTCTCTACCGTATAATTTTTCGGGAATTAGGAAACGGTCTGTAATATCCCGCGTTCCCAAGGCAAACGTTTCAATGTTACCAGTTTGTTGTAATTGAACCAGACATATTTCTAAATCGTGCTTTAGTCCCAAGGCAGTTTGATAGCGGTTTTCTGAATTCTTTGCCATCAATTTACTGACAATTTGCGAGATAATTAGGGGAATTTTTGGCTCTATTTCCTGCGGAGGAACTGGCTGTCTGGCAATGTGGCAGTGAACCAACTCTAAAGCATCTTCTGTCTCGAAAGGCAGTTTTCCACTCAGCAATTCGTAGAAGGTGACACCGAGGGAGTAAAAGTCAGTCCGGTAATCGAGAGTGCGATTCATCCTGCCGGTTTGTTCCGGCGAGATGTAAGCGAGGGTTCCTTCTAAAACGTTGGGGTTTTTCAGGCTCGGCGTTTCTCGCGTTAGCTGAGTGGAAATACCAAAGTCGATTAGTTTGATCTCTCCTGTCGCTGGATTGAATACTATATTAGAAGGGTTAATATCTTTGTGTATAATATTGGCGCTGTGAATTAGCCCTAAAATTTGAGTTGTGGCGATCGCAATTTGCAGAAACTCCTTAAGACTAAACTTCCGCTGCTGCATCCATATTTTTAAGGATTCGCCGCCAAAGTCCTCCACAAACATCACGAGGCTGTTTTGGTATTTTTGCAAGTCATAAACCTGCACGACTCCCGCCTCTTTCAGTTCTCGGGTGATACGGTATTCGGTGCGGTAGCGTAGCAATTCTTGAGGTGTGGGGTAGCTTTCTTTGAGCAGTTTGAGGATGAGCGGTTGGCGATCCGCTTCCCGAAGAGCCCGGTAAACCAGAGAGTTGGCACTTTCGTAAAGCAGCTTCTGGACGGCAATGCCTGGAATGGAGAGCATATTTATTTTTATGGTAAAAATTAACGCGAAGTCAAAACGCACCCGGTTCGCTGTGTCAAAAATAGCGCTTGAGAAAGGAACAAATTATGTGTTTATAACACACTGTTAGTTTTTTGGCAGCTCGTGGCTTTCAGGTAGCCTGGCAGAGTAAGGGTAAGGAGTTATAATGCGACGTATCTAAGCCACGTAAATTCTCACTTCCATAAAGTTTCCCCGTTGCGTTTGTCCAAACATCGTTCAAAAGCCTCCCACCCACTAGCGATAAGCCAAATTTTAAGAGATTGTCAGAGGCTGTTTGTTCAAAACCTCACACATGAACCGATTTCAGAAGAAACAAAAGAATTGACAGCTCAGCTTTAGCAATAAAAAATATCTTGAGCAGGATCTGCTAAAGTCACGGGTGTGTACCTCCGCTGGTTGCAATACTATCTGTTTTTCAACCATTAGCATCAGTCCCCCGGCAATTTCACGTAAAGTCAAAAAACCAAGGCAAGCAAACGATCCAACATGATGAAATGTAGTCGTTTGTAGGCAATAAGGGGAACAAGTAGTGGAAAGAGCTGCCAATTGATGCCTTAACCAAAGAAATTATAGCGGTTTACAGCAATCCTACATGAGTCGTAAATTTTTTACCCCACCCCAACCCTCCCCGCGAGTTCGGGGAGGGAGTAAGAAATTCAGAAATGATTTACGATGGCTATATATAGGAAGTCTAGTTAAAATGGGTGCTAAAGGTTTGTCGGATTCCCTGCCAGTAGTTGACAGACAATGTGCCGTCTATTATACAGATTGTTTTTGCCGCCTATAAAAAAGTTTGGCCTCGCCAGGGACACGAATCTGCCGGGAAAGATACGGGCAAAACTTCTGAGATGGAAAGATTCAATAGCACGCTGAGGCAAAGCATATCTCGCTATTGTAATAAATTGTAAAAAAGAGTCTGTCCTAATCTACAAAGCTCTCCAATCATGCGGGGATATTCTGGTATGTATCCATCATTGCAACGCTTTTTACCCTAAAAATATTTAGGATTTTTCCTTGCTATGCAGGACTGCCAAAAAATCAACTCACCTCTTGCTTTTGAAACAATGCCGGCAAAGGTTCGTTCCCAAAATCAAGCAATTCACCAGCCATAGGAAGCCATTCATCATTTAGTTCTTGGCAAGAAACAGCTATCACCCTGTCAAAACTATCGTCGCAGGGGATAATAACTTCATAAACAAAACCATCTTCAGCGGTTAAAAAAGCATCTCGTATATCAATACTTCCAGACCGAACCAGTTTAAATCGACTTATAGACATCGGAACATAAAGCCATCTTCCCATTTCTTTTATTTGACTTGCCCAAGCTGCAAGAAATATCTGTTCTGACGCATTTCGGCAAGCAAATAGGCACGGTACATCGTAATACTCGTAAACCTCGATAATTTCCAATTTGCCTAAATGAGTAGACTCGGGAAGCAGGCTCATAACTATACCTCACTCAGTGACATCAACAGCTTCAAATAAAGTCAAGGCTTCAACGTTAACTGGAACCCACCAACTGTGGTGAGAATTCTTAGTACCCGGTGAGGGAGTGTGCTTGATTCGTCCTGAATCGGGAGTCAAATTTGCCACAGCAACTTTCATATTTTTAAACCGACCAGTTCTGCGGTTAACTGTCACATCATCTCTTGAGGTAAAAACAGAGAGAGCACAGGAACGGCATTCTTTTTCGCTGTCAGGAAATTGCCGATTTGGGTAAAGTTGGCGGACTGTCAAAAAATCATCAGCCGTTGCAGAATCTTGTTGAATCAGGCGATAAACTCGATCGCACGGCCCTTTAGCGTCGTTTGGCGGGCACTCAGGTGGGAAACAATCGGCCCACTGCATTTGATAAGCTCTTAGATGATGTTGCTCTACTTCGCCTTACCCTTCCCCGCCAAAAACTGGCGCAGCCGCAACAAACTAGCCGTTTGTCCCAAATTCAGCGGCAACAGCGACACTCCCTCCAACCGAGACTGCACCCAACCGTCGCCCCAATACCACTCGTGAAAGCCGTCAATTCCCTGACTCAGCAACAGCCGCAGACAATTCGGCTCAGCAATATCAACGTGATGCTGAACTGCCACGGGGCCCAACCAACTCGTAAACGTCAAACCTTGAGAAAATTCTTCCGGCAAACCGCTAGACAACTGCTGCGGCCACAGCCACTGCTGCAATTGCACAGGACGCAACAAGCTGTCCCTAATCGCTGTTTCCGAAGCTTCAATCTCAATCCGCAATTGGCTTTGTTGAAAATTACCGAGCATAAGAATTTTAGATATAAGTGCAAGTAACTTTAATGTAACTTATTGCAATGCTTCCAACCTGTTCCGGGCGGGCAAGATGCCCAACCCCTACTCCCCACAAGCAAAAAATTCAATCTTTGTGGAACAGGCATCTTGCCTGTTGCTGAGTGCCCACAACCAAAAAATTCAATCTTTGTGGAACAGTCATCTTGCCTGTTCCGGGCGGGCTAGAAGCCCAACCCCTACTCCCCACAAGCAGAAAATTCAATCTTTGTGGAACAGGCATCTTGCCTGTTCTAAGAAAATAGTGCATCGCACATCAGCGTTCATCCGCCTCGATCTGCGCTTAAAGATTTAAGATATTCGATCGCAACCAACACCTCAAACCCGATTTTCGTATCGAACTGTTAAGGTCTGTTTCATTTCATTGAAATCTCTCCCCCATACCCCCACCGCATCGAAACTCCGTGATACCATCACACCTGAGTAATGCCTATAGAAAAAAACTGGAGAGAAAAGCTTTGACACTAAGGGTTGCAGTAGTAGGTTCAGGCCCTGCGGGTTCTTCCGCCGCCGAGACACTCGTAAAAGCAGGCATCGAAACATACCTATTCGAGCGCAAATTAGACAATGCCAAACCCTGTGGCGGGGCAATTCCCCTGTGCATGGTCAGCGAATTTGACTTGCCGCAAAGCATCATAGACCGCCAAGTCAGAAAAATGAAAATGATCTCCCCCTCCAATGTCGAGGTGGATATCAATATTGAAAACGCCCACGAATACATCGGTATGTGCCGCCGCGAAGTGCTCGACGGCTTCATGCGCGATCGGGCCGCTTCGTTGGGTGCCAAACTGATTAACGGCACAGTTCACACATTAGACATTCCTTCCAACAACACCGACCCCTACATTCTCCACTATGCCGACCACTCCGACGGCACCGCCGTGGGAACTCAGAAAACTCTGAAAGTGGATTTGGTAATTGGGGCCGACGGCGCAAACTCGCGCGTAGCAAAGGCGATCGATGCTGGCGATTACAATTATGCGATCGCCTTCCAAGAACGCATCCGCCTGCCGGAAGATAAAATGGCTTACTACCAAGACTTAGCCGAAATGTACGTCGGCGACGACGTATCTACCGACTTCTACGCTTGGGTGTTCCCCAAATACGACCACGTAGCCGTCGGTACCGGCACGATGAAAGTCAATCAAGCCAGCATTAAAAAGCTGCAAGCAGGAGTTCGCGCCCGCGCTGCCAAAAAACTCCTCGGCGGTGAGATTATTAAAGTGGAAGCTCACCCGATCCCGGAACATCCGCGTCCCCGCCGGGTTGTCGGCCGAGTTGCTCTCGTAGGCGACGCCGCTGGCTACGTTACCAAGTCTTCGGGCGAAGGAATTTACTTTGCTGCGAAGTCTGGCCGGATGTGCGCCGAAACGATTGTGGAGATTTCTCAGCAGGGCACGCGGATTCCTACCGAACAGGAAATCAAGCTTTATCTGAAGCGGTGGGATAAAGCCTACGGCATTACTTACAAAGTTCTTGACATTTTGCAGCGCGTGTTCTACCGTTCCGATGCGACTCGCGAAGCTTTTGTGGAAATGTGCGCCGATCGCGACGTGCAGAAACTCACATTCGATAGCTACTTGTATAAAACCGTGGTACCGGCTAATCCCTTCATCCAAATGAAGATTACCGCAAAAACCATTGGTAGCTTGTTGCGCGGCAATGCTTTAGCGCCTTAATTTCCTGCGGTTAAGCGCACTTTGTATAAAAAAAGCGTGCAGTTTTCTAACTGCTCGCTTTTTTTAGAGCTACGATATTGAACCGTGAAAATTCACAGGCGAGACGCCTGTGCCACGGGCGCGAAGGAAGAGAAAGAAAAAGAATTGTTAGTTCAAGTTCAAGTTCAACTGAACTAAAGTATCGGGGGCGAGAAAGTGAGAAATGTGATAAGCCCGCTCTTCTGTTTTTAGCAGGATTTTTTCGTAGAGGTAGCGCGTAGCTCGATCGCCCAAACTTTCTGCTTGTCCTGCTTGACGGCGCAGCAAACCTATAATAGCTTGCTCTGCTGTCAAATCGTGTTCCAGCATTTGGCGGCAGGAATACACGCCGTCGGCTTCCGGTTCAAAACAGCACAGTTCGGCTAATTTGCTAAAACCCGCCGCCGGTATGCCGCCCAATCCGTTCAAGCGTTCGCCTAATTCGTGGACGCTATCTTGAGCTTCTCCGTAGCTTTCTTCAAAGAATTTGTGCAAGGAGTAAAATTCTGCCCCTTCCACCACAAAATGATGTTTTTGATATTGCAGGTATAGAGCCTGAAAACTGGCCAGCAGCGCGTTCATCCCTTCACAAACTGGTGCTGTGACTGAATGTTCCAGTAGAACTGGGTTTTCAGCTATGTGGCCAAACGGTCTCAATGCACTCTGAGTCTCAGCCATGTGTGTTCTCCTCTCAATAGGCAGTTTTGTTGCCTGTTGAGTCAGTTTAGCACTCTCAATTTAGCAGTCAAGCAGGGTCTGCCTCGATAGTGGAAGATTTTATAGAGTAGGAAAATTTTTTTATAAACCTATTGAGAATAATTAGCAGTTGGGTTATGCTTTAAAAAGATCCTAGTTCTGAACGCTTCCTGAAAGTGGGGCGAACCTTCAGAAGGCAGAAAGCAGAAGGCAGAAGGCAGAATTTTTCAGGAAGGGCTTTTGACCATCCTTGACTTTCTTCTGAAATCTGGGTTTGAACTTCTGCCCGCTACCAGTCAGGGTAAAAATTAATGCAAATTATTACTGTTGTCAAAAAATGAATCCAGCAGATCCAGAATTAGAAGTTTGTGACATTGTGCAAGTTAGTTGGCTAGATAGGTGGCAAGTTTACAAACGCTTGCAAGAACTAGAAATTCCCTGCTGGTGTGCGGTTGACCAACCTTTGCGGGCAAAAGTCAACACTGTCAAACAAGCTGCTCAATTAATGAGCGTGTTGAGGCAAGTCAGTGCCCCTCGGGGTGAACTGGTGCAGTGGCTGGAGTGCTGCTGGCAAATGGGCTAAAGATAGAAGGAAGTTCGGCAACGAGCAGCGTACAAGATGTAAGGGATGTAACGAATTTAAAGGAGTTATAACAATGTATAAGTCTGGCAAGCAAGTTTCCGAATTCAGCTTAGAGGGAGAAATCCTTAGCCTGATTGTTGAAGATGGCTGCAAACTTAAATATTTGCGAATTAGCAGCGATCGCAAAGTAGAATTTCTTGTTAAACTTTCCAAGGAATTGCGGTCATTTTTAGCGCCTGTTTTGACGCCCGGATTGAGAGTTCAAGTTGTCGGTGAGAAAGAACTCAACTTGAAAAACGGTAAAATAAAACTTAAAGCTCGCAGTGTTACTCTGGCTCGGGGGCATAACGATCGCTCGCCCGAACAGCTCGACTCTACCAGTGTACCTGCTGCGGTATTGACATCCGACGATCGCGCGATCGGCAAAACCCAAGTCACCTCTGGCACCGTAGCTCAAACTGTAAAAGCTCCGGCCAAAACCCAAACCAAAATATTAGTATGTCAGAAATCTGACTGCCAGAAGCGGGGCGCTGGAGGAGTCTGCAAAGCTTTAGAAAATGCTTTGAATGCGCGCGGTTTAGAAGACAAAGTGACAGTACAGGGAACCGGATGTCTCAAACAGTGCAAAGCGGGCCCAAATATAGTTGTGATGCCGGACAAAACTCGCTACAGCCGCATTGCACCGACAGAGGTTCCAGCAATCATTGACAAACATTTTGCCGTTGTTAAAGCGTAGGCGATCGCACAGATACCGAAACAGTGCGTTAGAGATCGGGAAAAATTATTTTAATAGGACTGGCGGCCAAAAACTCGCGTCTGTAGGGCGATCGCAGGCGCATCTTACGCCCTAATTTGAGTTCGGGTTGTAGTTCGATCGCGCCAATCGATTCAGAGGCTATTGTCCGAAAAAACAGGAAAAATGACAGAAACTATCGCTTAGGGGCTTCCTTCTGGAGAATATCTAAGGATAGACTGTATCTGAGACCCTGTGACTATTGGGATAAAAAGCTATGTCAGAAGCTGATCTTCGAGCCAATCAGCACCAACCGCACCCTGCTGTTCCATCCGATACCGAACCATTGCAGTCAAATTTTGCTGCTGCTGGGGGTTTTGAGCCGATCGCCCCCCATCCGGCAGACACTCCCGCAAGGGCTCCCCAACAGCCAGAAGAAGACTGGCAAACAGTAGATTTTCCCAACGCGATCGGCGTAGATGCAATTCCTGCAAAAGCTGAAACAAACAATTCGCAATCTCAGACACAGCCTACCGAGGCGGGCTCGCCCCCGATTTCAGAGAATCTAAAAAATCTGCTTGGGAATGCCGAACAGCGTCAGGGCAAAGGATCGACCCCAGTCACCTTAATGCAAGCGCTCCACGAATGCAACCGCGACCTTTTGCAGCGCATCGCGCAGCTAGAAACAGCTCTCGAAGAGTCCCAAAAAACCTTGCAGGAGCGCGAAAGTTTGCTAGAACAGCGGACTGCCGCACTCGAAAACACTCAAGAACAATTGACGCGGCTGTTTGGCAAAGTGGAAGTTTCCCATCAAACCCTCCAAGGTCAAGAAATTTTTGTCGAGAGTTTAAAAAGTCAGTTAGCAACCAGCCAAACCAGGCTAGCGGCTGTCGAGCGAGAATGTGCGTCTACTGTGCAGCGCTACAACGAACAATTACACCAGCTAGTAGCCACAGAAAATATTTGCAGGGAACTTCGATCGCGCTTGCACCGCCAGCAGCGCCACACCCTGCAATTCAAAGCTGCCTTGGAAAGAAGTCTGGAGATGCCGCACGTCAAGTCGCCGATTATCGAGCCGCCTGACAATGCGGAGGATACTGCCCACAAGCAATTAGAATCTTTGCTGGCGGCGGTTAAAAGCTCTCATGTTCCGCTGCCGCCAGCCTTCAACGCTTCCCCTGTCCAACCTTGGTCGGAACCTGAAGAGCATCCAGATGTAGCGGCTGCTGAAGATGCGATCGACCCTGAAGCCCCAGCCCATCTGGAACTCAACAAATTAGCCCAAGTATCCAGCATTCAATTGCAGGAGAGCGAAACCTACCAAACTCAGGAGCCGGCAACAGACTCTGCTCCAGCGGTTGCGGAACCTGAACTGCCGGTGGCTGAGTCTGAACCCGAAACTGCTATCAAATTAGGCACCCAAGAATTGGCCAGGGTCGTTCAAATTTTGAATTCCGTTGAAACCTTTGGCATTCAAGAAGTGCGATCGAGTGCGGCCAAATCTACAGCAGTCGCACAACCCGACTGGCTGACCTTGATTGCCAGTCCGCTGCGGTCTTCTAAAAAACGCCGATCGCTAGCTGAAATTGAATTGCCGAGTTTTCGATAGCGAACTGAGGTTGCTACTTATAGAATCCATTTGAGATATTTATGTTAAATCAACCGGCATCAGAAATCGAATTGTTACGCGCGGCATACGCTGCTTTCAACGCGCGAGACATCAACGCCGCCCTCGCCCTCATGACTGCGGACGTGGCTTGGCCGCGAGCGTTCAAAGGCGGTTTTGTCCGTGGACATGAAGAAGTCCGCGCTTACTGGACGGAGCAATGGAGCGAGATCGATCCGCACGTGGAGCCGAGTGCCTTTCACCCAGAGGAGGGCGGGCGGATTTTGGTCGATGTGCACCAAGTCGTGCGCGATCTGGCTGGAAGCGTGGTTGCTGATGAGCATGTTGGTCATCGCTTCACCATCGATCGTGGCTTGATTCAAGTCATGGAAGTCTGTTCACTTCCATCATCCGGCTAGGTCGCCTAACACTGCGCTCCGGTCGCTGAGCTTGAGTCCGTTATGCAGCTAAATTTATCAAAAAATGGGGTTTAAAACCCCGTCCTTCTAGGACGGCTTTCTCGCAGTACAGGCAATATGCCAGACACTTGTGCTTGTAAAGTTTTGTGAACAATCCGGCAGACTTAAGCCAACACCGTTAGCATAAGGATATCGTGATGAGGTCGAAGTCATGCTAGTTTTTGAGTTCAAAGCATACGGTAAAAAGCAGCAATTTGAAGCTGTAGACGAAGCGATTAGAACAGTGCAGTTCATCCGCAATAAAGCATTGCGCTTTTGGATGGAAAACACAAAAGTCGATAAATACGACTTGAATAAGTACAGCGCTGTTTTAGCTAAGGAATTTTCGTTTTGCGACGACTTGAACAGCATGGCTCGACAATCGGGTTCAGAAAGAGCATGGTCTGCGATCGCCAGATTCTACGACAACTGCAAAAAGAAAATCCCAGGAAAAAAGGGTTTTCCGCAGTTTCAGCACGACAACCGCTCGGTCGAATACAAGACTACGGGCTGGAAACTGGCTGACGACCGTAAATCCATCACTTTTACAGACAAGAAAGGAATCGGAAAGCTCAAATTAAAAGGAACCCGCGACTTACATTTCTATCAGCGCAGTCAAATCAAGCGGGTGCGCTTGGTAAGGCGAGCAGATGGATATTACGTCCAGTTCTCGATTCAAGTTGACCGCTCTGAGGAGATACAAGTCACGGGCAGCACCATTGGGTTAGATGTGGGGCTCAAAGAGTTCTACACAGACTCGAATGGCTTTGCCGTCGAAAATCCACGTTTCCTCCGCAAGGGAGAGCGCAGACTCAAAAGAACCCAAAGACGAGTTTCAAAACGAGTCAAGGGTTCGCAAAACAGAAAAAAAGCTAGAGTGATTCTAGGAAAACGCCACCTCAAAATAAGTAGACAGCGTAAGGATTTTGCCGTGAAATTGGCAAGATGCGTCATCCAGTCTAACGACTGTGTAGTCTACGAAGATTTGAGGATTAAAAACATGGTGAAGAATCACTGTCTAGCGAAGTCGATTAACGACGCATCTTGGTATATGTTTCGAGTTTGGCTGGAATATTTTGGCAAAGTATTCGGAAGAATTACGATTGCCGTGCCAGCCAATGGAACAAGTCAAGAATGCTCTAGCTGCGGAACGGTTGTTAAGAAAAGTCTATCAACGCGAACCCATGCTTGTCGGTGTGGATGCGTATTAGATCGTGATTGGAACGCCGCTAAAAATATCCTGAGTCGGGGATTGAGTACGGTGGGGCACACCGGAACTTGGATCTTAGATCCGAACGCTTGTGGAGAATTGACCGCTACTGATGTTGAAGTAATTCTGCATCGGCAAGTCGATTCTGCGAAACAAGAATCCCCTCGCCTTTAGGCAGGGGAGTGTCAAAGCAAGTTTTAGCGATCGCCCTAAAATATCTCAAATGGGTTCTATAAGCTGTGACCGATGGAATCCCTAGTTGGTAGTTGGTAATTGGTAATTGGTAATTTCTCAGACTTACCAATTACCAAAAAGGCAGCTAATTGGGCTTGGGTTGGGGATAAATCGGTAAAAGTCTCCTATCCAGTTTACGGCGTTGCTTAATCAGGGTATGAAAAAATAATTTTAAAATCCAGAAACTGTGTCGA
Source organism: Microcoleus sp. A003_D6 (assembly GCF_036702825.1). Taxonomy (NCBI): domain Bacteria; kingdom Bacillati; phylum Cyanobacteriota; class Cyanophyceae; order Oscillatoriales; family Microcoleaceae; genus Microcoleus; species Microcoleus sp. A003_D6. The sequence goes on from NZ_JAUBWA010000137.1 coordinate 12,902, forward strand.
AAATGGTTTCTATGACTTGCATATTTTGCCTTGCATACCGTAAATCAGCAACGCCCAGTTTACTTGTAAGAGAACTGACTGATTAGAATTGACAGTTGAAACAGTTTTTGGCTGGTTAAGTTTGAGTTAATCGACATTCGATAAGCTGTTGTGCATTTAAATTGTATATTTTGACGGTCGTCAAAAATCTTTAAATTCTCTCCCCTTCTCCTTTTCTCCCAATCTGACTCTCTATCGCCATACACAATCTAGATGCACAATAGCTTATCGAGGGCCGATTAATAACTCACAATAAAATTGTTTGCGTGCGCCGTTTAGGACTTTTAGGAATTCAGTCCTCACTACAAACTTAATTAGAATTATTGACGCGGACTCGATCTAAATCAAAACTCAAAACTCAAAACTCAAAACTCTTTTCTCCCCTTTCCTATGCCGTAGGTGAGAGCATAACTGCTAGTCAACAGCCACAGCCAAACACCCGGATACCGGGGTTCCAACCAAGGCTGTACGCTGCGGGCGAAGCGGGGTAGCCATCCGAACAGCCAACTGGCCAAAGCCAGCAGAGTAAAACTCAAGTAACTTCCCAGCCAGCGCCAAATATCCCCCAAGGTGACAAAATCTAAAATCCACAGCAGGAGAGAAGGGTTTTTTCCGGCTGCTTCGATCGCCAGTCGATTGAAAGTTAGCCAGTCAATTCTGTCTTTAATAAAAGTTTCGGCTACGGCGAGTTTTTGTGCTGCCAAAATACCGAAAAAGGTATTGAGAATTGAATTAATTCTTTGAGGGGGCAAACTGCTCCCGGTAGGAACCATCATGCCTTTAGAAAACAGCCAAGTTACTGAAACATTGCTCTGGTAGGCGCGAATTTGGTTTAAGTGATTTGCAGTCAACAAATTGTGCTTTAATGCTGTATCCAAAAGGTCTGTTAAGCGGAAAAGATTGCGAACGAGGGAGCCGAAGCCGGTGAAAACGAGGGGAGATTGCAGGGATGCTGCATCGCCGATCGAGATCAGGCGATCGATCGCCACCGCCCGATCGCTGCTGTTGCGGCTAAAATGCCCGGGAATATAACCAAAAGTCGGTTTTTTCCACACCAATTTATCGACATCGCAGCGGCGGTACTCCGGCAAAATTGCGAAAAAATCCTCGTACATTTCCAACAAAGAACCGGGATTCTCTGGATGTACTTGGTGGTAGTGAAATAGATAAACTGTCAGTTCTGTGCCGGCGCCGGGAAACAACTCCCAGATGAGCTGGCGCCCGCGGGAAATGTCCCCGTGAGTGTAGAGCACATCCCCGTACTCGGAATCCCATACTCCCGGCTCAAATCCTGCGTCGATGACTGCTCCCACTGTCGGACAAACGCTGTCAAAAGTCCGCCCTTCGTTCAATTGCCAAGCGATGGGAGAAGCCGAACCCATTGCATCCACCAGCAGCCGTCCTAATGCAGTGCGATCGGCTTTTGTCGGCAAGTGGCAGCCCTGAAATACTACTTTTTCTACTTCTATATCGACTCTAACAAACTCAGTTTCGTCCCAGATTTCCCCACCAGCTTCTGTCAGCTTAACTCCCGCCAAATACAGCAGTTTCTCGCCATCCAAAGCTATATTTAGCACCTTCGGCGTGTGCAGAACTGGGGCTTTAGCAACGGGGGGATTGTTAGCATCAAAAAACTTGTTGTAGCCATCTTTGTATTCTCGGGCAATCAAACTTTCGATTTCCGCTGCTGTAAATAAACCCAAATCAATTAAGCTTTGAATTTCGTCCCGCGAAATATTCCACTCGCGATTCATCCGCCCGAAAGGCATTCGCTCAACTAGCAGCACTCGGTAGCCCAATTTCGCCATGACTGCGGCGTGAATCACTCCCAAGGCCCCGCCAATATAAATTAAGTCGTAAAAAGTATCGCCAGAATCAGACACGGGAATTGTGCTTTCTTCCTTCTTCCCTCTTCCCTCTTCCTTCAAAAACACTACTTGTTTTGGCTTTTGAGGATTGCGACTGCCTTCGCGCCAGCGCTGTTCCCACCAGTAGACGCGCTTGAGGTCGTATTCGCCTTGAGGCATTTTTTGGAAGTATTTGACGGTGAGGGGGTAATAGGGGGCAAGAGCCTCAAAAATTGACTGTTTGGAGAGGTCTATGACAGGGGGATCGGGGTAGCGATCGGGAAACTTGTTTCTCACCGCAAGATTCAGAGTTTGCAGGAACTTTCTTTCTCCAGCGGGCGCGTCTTCTAGACGAAAGACTTTTAAATAAGTTGTGCGCTGCACTGACCAGACAAAGACCGAAAGTTCTGTCGATCGGCAATTGCGGTTTCCTGAATTGGTGTCAGCGAATGCGGGTTTGGGATTGGCCTTTTGAGTACCCGACAACATAACCTCGGCTGTTGTTACGTTTGAAAGCAGGCGAAAGCCGTCAGGAGTAATAATTTTTTCTCCGATTCCGGGATCGAATTCGCGCTGCAACCAAGTGCACACGGCTGCTGTATCGGGTGTCGGGACTTCTAGATAAAGAATTTCTTGCATGATTAGGGTCTCAATTCTGAATAAATTAATAAGATGGGGGAGTTGACAAGGGAGCAAAGTAGGCTATACTCCCGAATAATTATTGAGTTTTAAATAAGTTTACAATGTTCTCAGATTTTTAAGTTTTCGATCGCTCTTGTTCTCAGTTAGTCCCCAGCGGCTGAACATCTACTCTTTTCGGTATGCACTCCTATGAATTATCCCATTCCTACGAATCCTCAAGAAATGATTGCTTTGCGACAGCAGCCGCTGAATGAAGAATTGGTGGCGTCGGCGATCGCGGGTGTGATTCAAATAGCTCGATCGCGATCTCAGTCTTTGGATGAATTGAAGGCTGAGGTACTCGCCGATGACAATCTGCTCGATTTTGCTCAGAGGCTATGGCTGAGCGACATTGTGGCTCAAGCTTGGAACAATTTGCCCTAAATTGTCCACGTCCAAAGCATTCTTCACAATGCGATGAGCCGACGACAATAAGCTGATGATAGCTAGATTGTCCGGTAGAATCTGCGATCGAGTAAAAATTATAGACTTATTGCATAAATCGTCGATCGGGAAACCGCCGATCAACGCAGATGCGTTTCAAGATAGTTTAAGTTTCATACCAATTTAATAGACCTCTTGCAAAAATCCTTTTAATCAAATTCTGGAACGGGCTCTCCGGCCCATTCCACAAGAAAAAAAA
>NZ_JAUBWA010000138.1:0-15998 GCF_036702825.1 Microcoleus sp. A003_D6
TCGTGACCTTAAAAACGTAGACCTCAAAAGTCTTAGGCTGGTCATGTTGTGGCTTGTATCCCGCTTGCGTTAGTCGGGCAGTCTACAAGCCCCTGCCTTTAGGCATGGGGTTCATGACTGTATGCCATTTTTCTCTTTCCTTTAACGGCCGCTGTAATATCTCAAACATTAACTTTTTATCTTTCCTTGAGTTGTACCTTGTTATTGTACCAATTCATAAACAGAGAAACTATCAAACTAATTGTTAGGTATGTTCCCATGATAATTAGCATTGCTTCGATCGCCCGACCGGTCTGATTCAACGTCGGAGACCCCACGACAAAATAAACGTCGGGATAAGCAACCGCAACCGCTAAACTCGAATTCTTAGCTAAATTGAGATATTGACTGGTTAAAGGCGGCAAAATTACCCGCAAAGCTTGGGGCAAAATTACCAGCCGCATCGCAATCCCGGACTTCAATCCCAAAGATTTTGCCGCTTCCAACTGTCCTCTCGATACTGACTGAATTCCAGCCCGGACAATTTCGGCAATGTAACTGCCAGTATACAAGCTGAGTCCTGTCACCAAGGCTGCAAATTCTGGAGTTAATTTTAATCCTCCTTCGAGTTGCAATGCTGGTGTCAGGCGGGGGAAATCTAGGCGCAAAGGCAGATTTTGGGTGATAATCCAAGCTAAGATTGCACTCAGACCGATCGCACCTAAAGCCCAAAACAACTGTCTTCCCGGCTTAGCTTCTTCCAACATCACCCGCGCCCGCCACATCCACAGCCCCGCCGCCGCCAAAACTCCGACAGTTAGCAAAATCAACCAAATCTCAAAACCCGGCAAAGCCACCGGCCAAGGTACACCAATGCCGCGATTTGTCAAGTAAATAGGCCCTCTCATCTGCTGATTGTCTTCCACTTTTGGCAGGGAAATGAAAACTGCAAAATACCAAAAAAATAATTGCAGCAATAACGGCGTATTTCGCAAAACTTCCACGTACAAACCCGCCAAACTCCGCAGCAGCCAATTGTCGGAAAGGCGCGCAATTCCTACAGTCAAACCCGCAATTGTTGCGAAAATAAGGCCTAGACCCATCACCCGCAGCGAGTTGATTAAACCTACAAAATAAGCTTGTCTGTAACTGTTTTCGGGACTGTAGGGAATCACGCTTTCGCCGATGTCAAAGGATGCTTGGGAATTGAGAAAGTCAAATCCAAATGCAATCCCCAGTTGCGCGTAATTGGCACTGAGATTGTCCCAGAGAATTGCGATGACAGTTATTACTAAAATTACGGCGATCGCCTGTCCGGCAATTTTCCAGAAGCGATCGTCCCGCAGCAGTTTAATCATTGGTTATTAGTCAGTTGGCAGTTGGCAGTTGGCAGTTGGCAGTTGGCAGTTGGTAGATTTTAGTCAACAGTCAACAGTGGGCAGTTACCAGATTTTAGTCAACAGTCAACAGCTAACAGTCCAATGACTAATGACTGCTGAATGCTGACTGAATGCTGACTGCTGACTGCTGACTAAAAAAAATTAGCGGAACGGCGGCGAGTAAAGCAAACCGCCATCTTTCCAGAGTCTGTTTTGACCGCGGTCTAACTTAAGTGTACTTTTGGGACCGAGATTGCGATCGTACATTTCCCCGTAATTCCCCACTTTTTTAACAACGCGGACGGCGTAGTCGTTCGGGAGTCCCAAACCTTTACCTAAATCTCCTTCCTTTCCTAGCAAACGTTTGACGTTCGGGTCTGTAGTGCTTGCCACAGTTTGGTCTATATTTCCCGAATTAATTCCCAAATCTTCAGCTTCAATCGCCGCGAAAATAATCCATCTCACCGCGTCCGACCATTTAGGATCGCCGCTTTTCACGGCTGGGGCTAACGGTTCTTTTGACATCACGATCGGCAAAACAACATTATTCTCGGAATTCGGCAGAGTTGTGCGCTTGGACACGAGTTGCGATCGATCGGCAGTAATACCTTGACAGCGACCTTCTTGATAGGTAGCAAAGGTAGTATTCACATCTTCAAACACGACAGGAGTGTATTTAACTCCTAGTTTTCGCATTTGATCGGACAAATTTTGTTCGGTGCTCGTACCTGTTTGCACGCAGATAGATTTGCCCGCAAAATCTTTTAAACTTGTAATGCCGCTGTCTTTTTTGACCATGATGCTTTGAGAGTCATAAAAGATCACCGGGCCAAATTCCAGTCCGGTAGTGCTGTCGCGACTCGCCGTGTAGGTCGTATTTCGGCTGAGAATATCGATTTCTCCGGCCTGCAAAACTGTAAATCTATCTTTGGCGTTGAGCTTTCGGTACTCGACTTTTTCGGGATCGTCGAATATTGCCGCCGCCACCGCCCTGCACACATCCACATCCAGTCCCGAGTATTTGCCTTTTTCGTCTACAAAGCTAAAACCCGGCACTTCGCCGCTGACACCGCAAATCAGTTTGCCGCGGCTGACAATTGTATCTATCCGGCTCGAACCTTGTTGCGATTTGCCTTCAGCAGTAGTTGTGGCTGTATTTTGTCCGACTTGTGCCGATCGATCCCTACAAGACGCCAACGGGGCCACAAACAACACACTTGCCAGCAACAGAAATCCCCATTTACGCATAGATTTTAGTAGAACGCTTTCCTGACAATCCTACCTTGTAGCTGTCGAGAACTGTTGCGATCGGCGATGTACAAGAGCCGACGGCTTCTGGCTTAGCCGTTCCGATCCCAATTCTGTCGCCTGACAAGTGTACTGGCTGCCAGCCTGTTATTTCTTTTGCCCGCTGCGGGCGATCGCCCTTTCCTGCAATATTTATCCAATTTTGATTTAATCGGCTCAGAACCGCTCTGGTGCTAGGCGCTGCTCAGCTAAATCGCGTATTAGGGACAGCCGAGACTCTATGTACTCGTTCAACAAATCTGTTTCTTTGCCATTTAGCGCAGAGTTCGTCTTTAACTGCTTCAGCAGCCACTGTACCAGGGTCGCATCGTCCAAATTCACTAACAGAGTGGCTTGGGTAGTTTCAATTAATGACCAGAGTTGGCGTAACATGACTGGAGTCATAAAACCTCGTTGAGCGTAAATACGCACTTAATGGGCGGGCATAGTGAAAAGCTGGTCTTGGTGTCTCAAGCCGATCGATGAAAAGCACCCGTCTAGCCATCAGCTTAATGATTATTTTATATTTGACCACAATAACTTAATACAGCAGTGTCAAAAGCTACAACACACAAGATGTTATAAGAGTTCCCAATTCCGTCACATTGAGATAAATATCTTGATAAAAAATTAAAAATCTTTACAAGCGATCGATCGCGGGGGCTGCCAGGATCTGTTCGGGAGCCACCTGGAGATCCCCTTCAAAAGAAAATTGATTAGACATCTTGCAAAAGTCCTTTTAATCAAATTGTGGGACGCTGCTCAGAGCAACGTCCCACAAGAAAAAAGATTTTTGTGGGACGGGCCCCAGAGCCCGTGCCAGCTATTTTTGCAAGAGATATATTACTCAGCAGCCACCAACTTTTGAACCCCCGCCAGAATTATTTCTAATTCAGCGATGATTTTCGTAGCCCCCTCCCAATCATTTGATTCTGCCAGACTTTGAAGCCGATCGGCCATATCGGGCATTAACCGCACCGCCGCCGTAGCGCTGACACCTTTAATTTGATGAGCGCGGCGGGCCAGCGTCTCCACATCTCCCGAGGCGATCGCTACCTTAGCCGCTTCTAAATAACTGCCAGCATCAACCACAAAAGCTTGCAGTATTTCCCGCTCAAACTCTAAATCAGCGCCCGCAATTTCGTGCAAACGTGTCATATCGACTAAAGATTGAATACCCTCTACAGAGTTTTTGAGTTCCTCGCCATTCAACTTTGGACTTTTAATTTTTAACTGGGCCGACCAATTTTCTAGTACCGATTTTAACTTTTCGATCGAAATAGGTTTGCTAATATAATCGTCCATGCCCGCCGCCAGACACTTTTCGCGATCGCCCTTCAAAGCACTCGCCGTCATCGCAATCACCACCGTCTTTTGGTGTGGCTCGATCGAACCAGCAGCAGCATTTGCCGCTTCCAGGCGGCGCAATTCCAGCGTCGCTTCGTAACCGTCCAAAACCGGCATCTGACAGTCCATCAACACAATGTCATACTTTTTGATAGCAACCATCGATAGCGCCTCTCGGCCGTTATTGGCGACATCCGCCGCGCATCCCAAAACTCTGAGTTGATTCAGACCAACTTTTTGATTGATTGGAGTATCTTCAACTAACAAAATCTTTAAACTTGCTAACTCCCGGTTGTCAATAGCTGAGGCTCGATTGGACGTTGGATTTGCCAGCGGCTCATCAATCAGCGTACTCGGGGCGATCGCATTTACCAAGCAATCAAACAGCCGGTGAGCTTTCACAGGTTTAGTTAAATAGCTGCTAAAACCGATATCTACCAAGCGTTTCGCCTCCGATAGCTGAGTAATTGAAGCCAACACCACCCAATGCGTTTGCTGCATTGCCGACTCAGCAATCATCAAGCGTTCCAGACTTCCCGCCACCATTTCCGGCAACTGAATATCAACCAAAACGATATCGTAAGGGCAATTAACGCTGACAGCTTTGTACAGAGATGCGATCGCCATCCAACCGTTTTCAACCTCCTCAACTTCCATTCCCCAAAAAACAGCCATTCTCAGCAGCACTTTTCGCACAGTCGGCTTATCGCTAGCAACTAACATTTTTCGCCCCGCCAGCACCGTTTCCAAATTCACTTCGCACGCTGTCCCTACAGCAGTTAAATTTTCCTCAACTGCCGGCACAGTAAACCAAAAAGTCGAGCCTGTTCCCAGCGTGCTTTCCACACCGATTTGACCCCCGATCAACTCCACCAACTGCTTAGAAATAGCCAAACCCAAACCTGTCCCACCGTATTTTCTTGTCGTAGAAGCATCAACTTGAGTAAAAGATTGAAACAGCTTTTTTTGGTCTTCCGCAGCAATCCCGATTCCTGTATCTGTGACTTTAAAAATCAGGAACATCGAGCCATTGCTTCCGCTTTTTAACGGTTGGATATTCTCTAAAATTTTCGGGTTGTCGCTGGCTGCCAACAAGCCCGGACTCCTGCCGATAGAAACATCAATTACTACTTCTCCTGCTGCCGTAAACTTAATAGCATTGTTGATCAAATTAGTGAGTATTTGCCGCAACCGCGCTGCATCACCTCTTATTCGCAGCGGCACGCGGCTGTCAATCAGCGCCACCAATTCTATACCTTTTTCTTGTGCGGGAGTTGCCAACAAATCCAGCACTTCATCCAGACAGATACTGAGGTCAAATTCGATCGTTTCTAAGCGCATTTCTCCTGCTTCCAGTTTGGAGAGATCGAGAATATCGTTAATGATGGACAGCAAATTTTGGCCGCTGAGTTTCAGCGTCTGCACAAAGTCGATCTGTTCGGGAGTAAGATTCGTTTTCAGCAGCAAATCAGTCATCCCCATCACTCCATTCATCGGAGTGCGGATTTCGTGACTCATATTTGCTAAAAATAGCGACTTCATTCGAGACGCTTCCAGGGCCGCTTCTCGGGCCTGCTGCGCTTGTTCAAACAAAGTAGATTGCTGAATGGCGATCGCCAACTGCACGCTCAACCTTCCGAGCAAATCCACCTCGGAATCAGTCCAAGCGCGCGGGCCGCTGCACTGGTGGGCAACCAGCAATCCCCACAATCGATTTTGACTCGCTTCCCAACTCCTCACCCGCGACTCAATTTTGGGAGTTTCCGGCGAATATTCTGTTGCCAACTCCTGACTTTCATCGCCGATAAAAATTGGTACAACTAAATTAGCCCTTACCTGCCAACTAACAAGGAAATCTCGGTGGATGTCGCTCAAATTTGCCGTATAAATATCTGCCCTTGCTTGTATTTTTCCGGCGCGGTATAGCGATAGATAACTTTCGCCAAAAGATATTTCTGGAACTTTTATGCCCAGCAACGGGCTCCAATCATCGCCTACAGATTCCACAACAACACTCGCTGTTTCCTCGGAATCAAAACGATAAATTACCGCGCGGTCAGTTGCCAGCAACTGTCGCACTTCTTGTACGGCAGTGCCCAGAGTTTGAGTGAGGTTGAGAGACTGCCGGACTCGCTGGGCGATCGCCGAAACCAGCCGTTCTTGTTCTGCTTGTTCCCGCAGCCTTCTCTCAGCTTGCTTGCGTTCGGTGACATCGCGAATTACCGCAGCAAAGCACAGCGGTTCGATGGTTTCAGGGTGCTTGACTAGAAAAGCATTCATCACAACATCAATAAGTTTTCCGCTGCCCAAGTGCTGCATTTGATCTTCTCCTTGCCACTGGCCCTGACTGATAATTTTTGGCAAAATCTCTTGACTGAATTTCTGTTTAAAATTTGCGCCGAGATAATCCCATATCTCCGTATAAAGCTCTTCCGCAAGAGTCTCTATACCCACCAGTTTTCGTCCGGCTTCGTTCACAAACAGCGTTTTGCCTTTCAGGGTAGCCATACCGATAAAATCGCTGCTGTTTTCAATCAGCGACACAAATTTTTGCCGTTCTTCTTCTCCTTTTTTCCGTTCGGTAATGTCGCGCTTGACGCAGACGTGACAAATTACATCGTCGGCGTTGTTAATCACAGAGTATGCCGCAACGTCGATCGCCAGCGTGCGACCTTTTTTAGTAGAATTAGTAATTTCGCCCCGAAAAGTTCCTGTTTTCGCTAAACTTTTAGAAATTGTCAAAAACCGCTCCCCCGCAAGCAGCGGCGACGCTTCTGCTTGTAATTCCGCGTCTGTGTATTCTAGAAGCGATTGGTGAGCGCGATTTTGTTCGAGGAAAAACCCGTCAGCATCGATAATGACGATCGCATCGTTGGAGTTTAAAAATATTTCTCGGTAAAGTTTTAATTTTTCCTCAGCTCGCTTGCGTTCGGTGATGTCCCTTTTGACGCTTACGTAACAAACTACATCCCCAGCATCATTGAGAACCGCAAAAGCCGAAACTTCCACCTCAACTGTTCCCTCTTGCAAAGCCTTAATACAAGTCATTTCGCCTCGGTAACTCCCAGTTTCTGCCAAGCTTTGCAGCACCGATGCAAATGCCTGTTCTCCCATGTGAGTTGCAGGCGTTTTTCCCCACAATTTCGATAAACTGTAACCCAGCAAAGCCGTGTGAGCTTGATTTGTTTCTAAGTAATAGCCTTGAGGGTCTAAAATGGCGATCGCATCGTTGGATTTCAAAAAGATTTGTTGATAAAGTTCCAGCTTTAACTCAGCTTGTTTGCGATCGCTAATATCCGTGAACAAGCCGTAGTAAACTATCTCCCCCGATGCTTGAAATTCTGGCTGGGAAGCTCCTTGTACCCATTTAAGTTTTCCCGACGGAGTGACAATTCTTCCTTCCCACCGCCAAGGCTGCAAATTTTCAGCAGAAAGCGTCACCGAGTTGAGAAAATCATCTCGATCTTCGGGATGAATCATGTCAACAATTACATTAAAATCCTCCTGAGCCGCATCTGGTTCTATTTCATACAATTCTCGGCAGCCGGCGCTCACAAACGAGAAGGCCATCGAGCCGTCTGGATGCAAGTCAATTTGATATACCGTACCCGGTACGCTAGCGGTAATTTTTTGCAGTTTGGCTTGGCTTTGATTCCTGGCTTCATCTGTAACCTGCAATGGAGAAATCTCCCGAGAAAAACCCAAAACGGCAAATATATTGCCCTCGGCATCGCACAGCGGCAGTTTTTGCGTGTCAAAGACGTGCTGTTTGCCGCCTTCAAAGGCGATCGTCTGGTAGGGATTGCGAACAATCTCCCCGGCGAGTACAGCTCGATCTTCCTCGCGGATGCCCCTAATTGGGCCGTTGCGATCGCCAAATACTAATTCCGCTGAAAACCCTAATTCTATATCATCTTTCCCGATAATTTCCTCAACATTTTTTCCCAAGTATTCAGCAAAACTTTGATTTACAAAAATGTATCTAAACTTTCTATCTTTAGCAAAAACTCTGTCCGGCGCACCGTCCATTAAAGCCCGCAACAATAGTTCTTGACTTTCCGAATCGAGAGCCAAAATATTTTTATTTTTCCCCTTGACATTGGTCGTTTTAGCTGCTAAATTAATTAACGATTTGGCACAAAGTTGAGCGACAGTGTGGAGCAAACAAAGGTACTCAAAATTAAAAGCAGTTGCCTGCTCTGCACCAATGAAAAATACTCCCAACAATTCTTCACTTTCATCCGGGTTGGCCGGTGCCATCAAGACCGACTGAAAATGAGCAATTGGTGGCGGATCTATGTTGTGCGCCCAGTCCCGATTTCCAGCGAGCCATTCAACGCGAGCTGCTTGCAAGCGCCCTTCAATTTCGGCTCTAGCAGTAGCAGTTAAGGGCTGTAAGTGTTGCAGGTACAGTCGATCGTCCGGTGGCGTCAAAATTGCGATCGCCGCGCCAGGAATCAGGCGATCGAGGTATTCGAGACACGCAGACCAAATTTCCTCAACACTAAAAGCGGCTTGAACTTTTGCAGTAAGTTCGTTGAGAACTTGCAGTTCCAAGGTACGCTGGCGGACTTTTGCCTTGAGGCTGGCAGCTAGGATTTGCATAGTTCTCACCAAACTGGTTTGCTTATATTATAATTATTGATTTTTAAACTTTTCAAACAATCATCTTAAAATACATCCAGCGAAAAGACAACTTTTTGATATTTATATTATTTTCAACCGCTAAAAAACAAGGGCGCGATCGGGAGCAAAGAGACACTGCTCAATGCCGCGATCTCGCTCCCGCTGCGACACCTCACCTCACACCCAAAGATGGATGCAAGCTTCAGACTTCCGAGGTTGAACTCAAATAATGTTAGACCAAAATTCAAACCCTCAAATTCATCTGTAGAGTCGATCGATAGACGGTGAAACTACCCCATTAAAATCACGTTATCGATTACATGGATCACGCCGTTATCAGCTTCGATATCCGCAGCGACAACTGTAGCATTTTTTACCTCAAAACCGTCAGAACAATCAATTTTAATCGGCGAACCTTCTAAGGAAGTAACAAAACCGAGTTTGGCCAAATCAGCTTTCATAAACTTGCCAGAGACAACGTGAAACATCAAAATCCTACTCAGTTGGGGAACGTTCTGCACTAGGGTTGTGATAGTTCCCGGCGGCAATTTCGCAAAAGCATCGTCATTGGGTGCAAAGACAGTAAAAGGGCCCGGACTTTTGAGCGCGTCTACCAAATTAGCTACTTGCACCGCTGTTACGAGGGTTTGGAACGAACCCGCACCTACGGCAATATCAACAATATCAGGCATTGTGTTTTACCTCATCTGGGAAAAAAGTTCTATTAAGTATGGTAAACTGACGCGGGCAACAATACATACTCTATTTTTTGAAAATGCTGATAATTGGGAATTCCTAAATTAGTAAGGAATGAGAATTAAATAAATTACAATTTTTATTGTTCTTGTGGGATGGGCGTCCCGCCCGTTCTTTATGGACGGGCGGGACGCCCATCCCACAAATATGTGTAAATTATTTAATTCGCGATCCTAAACTTGTAAACTGCTACAAGACTGCTGGCGCTGGTGAAACCAAAACCTCTGTTTCTAAATCTGCCATTTTAGGATTTAGGTTGTCTTCCTTGTGAATACTAAAACTGCCGTACAAAATTGAAATTTCAAAAATGTCTGTAGTCAGCACAGCAGGCTGGCGGTGAGCCGAGTCGCCCAAAGAAATTCCTAAAAATTCAGCTTCAAGTTCGCCTACTTCCTCTTCATCGTGTACAGTCCACCTGATATCGCGACAGTCTTTAAATGCTAGCACGTAAGGCAATCTTTCTTCAGGATTGTAGACGCATTCGATTAATACTTCGTTTCCCCAAAAAGATACTTTGATATTTGTGACTAAAGATGTCAAACCACCCAAGCCAAGCAAGTTATAGTCGTCTTTCCAATCACTCATTTAACTTTTCTCCGGTATTGTGAGTATCAGGAATTAAATTGCCAAATTCATCTCGCGTCCGCAATAAACGACCATATCGATCGAGACGCAAACCTTTGTTGATATTTCTTCCATCTGAGCCGTATTTCGGCGCTGGCGTTCTAATCGCTTCACCGTTAGGACGTATCATTACTGTTGACTTATCAATAAATTTATATTGAATATAGCCATCTGTAGTAATCTTTACCTTAGCACCCAGTCCGCGCAAGAAATCATCGACTTCTTGGCGAGTCATCCCGGTTAAGTCTCCAAACTCAGATGCAACTCCATTTCCTCCCACTCCCTGACTCGGCACGCAAGTCTCCTCACCAACCATTGCATCTTCGAGTTTAGCACGGTTGGAGAATCGGAAGAAGGAAGTTCGGCAACGGATTCGCTTTCTGAGGATGTAACAGATGGATGGAAGAACGAAGTTCGGCAACGGATTATGTAAAGGATGTAACGGATGTCAGGAAGAAAGGAGAATCATTCCTCAAACTCGCAATGCCCAATGCTTTTAGGCTCAATTTTCAATTCCCAATTTCCAATTCCCAATTCCCAATTTCCAAAACAAATAGGGCCTGCACCGCACGCCCTATTTATCAGCAATTAGCCAACAATTATTTCTTAGCCGAGTTGAACTTTAACCACGCGGTTCTTTTCCGCTTCCGCTTTGGGCAAATTCAGGTGTAAAACCCCATTTCTGTACTCAGCTTGTACGCTGTCATTTTGAACCCGCGCAGGTAGGGGAATCACCCGGCGGAACGAACCGTAGCGGAACTCAGAGCGAGTCATGCCTTTATCTTCACTCTTAGTTTCCAGACGGCGTTCGCCGCTGATTGCAACAGCTTCTGCGGTTACTTGTACGTCCAAATCCTTAGCTTCGATGCCCGGAATTTCTAATTTAAGGTGGATGGCTTCAGGAGTTTCATCGAGTTCGGCGGGCGGTACAAAAGCAACACCGTTAGATGCGCGATCGGTTGCTGGCGTCAAGCTATCAAACAACCGATTCATTTCTCGCTGCAAGGAGTCCATTTCCCGCAAAGGTTCCCAACGAATAAGTGCCATAACTGATACCTCGAATGTCTTAATTTTCTTGAGGTTGAGAAACACTTGACTCAACCTGTATTTAATATATTCCCGATCCAGAAACTGGGGGATTCGGTTTTCCGCAATCGGGCCGATCGCATTTCCGAACATTCGCGTTCGGTATTGTAAAATCATCAAAAGGTGCGGGTATGCGCTCCAACCCGAACCGAGCAATTTTAGATTTTAGATTCGATCGCGCAATTCCCATCTAAAATCTAAAATCGAAGTTCGCTTAACTCCACCGCGAATGCTGATAAGAAGCGTAGGTATCAAACAAAGCACCCACCAAACCAAAAGCTAGGCCGATCACCAAAAAACCCTGGAGGGGACAGCCGCTGCCGAAAGTAGCTAAGAACTGCAAAATCAGGTCTTCCCCAGAACGACCAACTCCTTGGAGAGCAGGCACCAGGCCGAGCAGCGAAAAGCTAGTCAATCCCGCGCCGATTAACAATAAGGGGGCGACAAAGCTCAACAGGCCCGTCAGCAGTAGAGAGCGAAGAAAATTAGGAAAAATGCTCATCAAAATTCTGGGTAGAAACCCCGTCCTTTGAGGACGGCTTTACATTTTTTATTTACTACCGCCGGGCGAATTGGTTGAGTCGGTGTACTTTTGTGTTGCACTTTCAACGGGACAGTTACCGTTTCAAATCTTCCAATCCTGTACGCATAGTATTCTGCTCCAAAGAGCCTCCCTTGCGGGGTAATGTTAGCTTGTCGGTCAATGTTTTGAGAACTTGTTAGACCTGCAACACTGTAAAGCGTGACCTTAGAACTGTTTAATTGCTTCGGACAGAGCTCTTGACTAGCTACGCATCCACGGGGTGTCGTGACTCTCAAAACGTAGGCAGTTAAGCCTTAGTCTGGTCAAAATGGCTTACCGGATTTCTCCCACAAGCCTCGTGCCTTAAGGCCGAGGTTCCTGACAAGAGTTGGTAAATTCAGCTAAACTGCCGAAAGGTGCAAGCAAACAAAACTTGTCCTTTTCTACGATAGGCAGCGATCGCCCTCAGTGGCGAATTATGTCAAAAATCTTAAATCTTATAGAAGAAACTTGTTTAAGATTTGTAGATAGATTTCATTTTTGCAGTTGTTCTACAGTCGAAATCCCTTGAGCACTACCACACCATCGAACCTCAGTTTGTGGAGTCAGCGGTTGCTGGCAGCAATTTTATTGGGCGGCCAAGTCATGCTGCACTTGCTGAAGGGCAAAATTCACCGCCGCAACACCCTCGACCAAATGGCAGCAGTCGGCCCGGAATCTCTGCTGATTGCTTTGCTGACTGCGGCTTTTGTCGGCATGGTGTTTACGATTCAGGTAGCGAGGGAGTTTATTAACCTCGGTGCCGGCAATGTCGTCGGCGGCGTTTTGGCTTTGTCTTTGACTCGCGAACTCGGCCCCGTCTTAACAGCCGTGATCGTGACGGGACGGGTAGGTTCGGCTTTTGCAGCGGAAATCGGCACGATGCAGGTAACAGAACAGATAGATGCCCTGCTGATGCTCAGAACAGACCCGATCGACTATTTAGTAATTCCCCGCGTCCTTGCTTGCTGCTTGATGCTGCCAATTTTAACCATCTTGTCCCTCGTCACCGGTATGGCCGGCGGGCTGCTGATTGCTACGACGATGTACGGCGTCTCTCACAGCGTGTTTTTAGAATCAGTCCGCAATTTCCTGACTCTGTGGGATATTTGCAGCGCAGCAATTAAGGCTTTTGTGTTCGGCGGTTTGATTGCTGTAATCGGCACTAGCTGGGGTTTGACCACCACTGGCGGGGCAAAAGGCGTCGGCCAATCGACTACCACGGCGGTGGTGACGGCAATGCTTGCTATTTTTATCTTGAACTTTTTGATGACTTGGCTAATGTTTCAGGGCACGGGCAGTAGCGTACTCAAAGGCCTGTAAGCTAGGAAACGGATAAAATATAAACAATTGGCAACATTCGTTTAACTTAAGCCCGTGACTACAACTGCCTCTTCGACTGCGCCGACAAATACGATCGAACTCGCTCCGAGTTATGCGATTCCCTTAGTCCTGGTACTGGCGGCGATACCGCTGCTGTTCGTGCAGAAGTGGGCGAGTTTGCCGCTTTCGCTGTTCGGCTTGTTTCTGATGTACCAAGCCGCCACCATCCGGCTGCAATTCACCCTAACCGATTTGGACATTTATCGATCGTCCAACTTAATCCGCCGCTTTCCTTTCCGAGAATGGCAAAATTGGCGGATATTTTGGCCCGCTGTGCCGATTTTGTTCTATTTCAAAGAAATTAACAGCATTCACTTTCTGCCGGTTCTGTTCGATCGTAAAATGCTACAGACCTGTTTAGAACAGCGCTGTCCCCGTCAAGACTGAAAAAGTTGTTAGTTTTAAATTTTTAACTTTTCCGTGCCCACGCCGAACCAAATTTCCCATGAATTCAGACGAATCTCCCACGCAAGAACCGCAAGCACAACCAGACCCTGACGGCGAACCAAATTTACCCGCGAACGAGACGGACTACCAACTGCCATCTCAGACAGGAGATTTGTCGATCGAGCTTCAGGCCGACGCCGCCCAATTCCCGCTCGAAATCGACCCCTGGGGCGAGGAAGATGCCGAAATCGCCCAATTCGTGGACGAAGCAAGCGCCTCCGCCCAAATCCCGCCCAATACCGACGATCGCGCCTCAGAAAGTCCGATCGCTCAAATCGATCCTCCAACCGACTCCCAGCTAATAGCAACCGCAGAAACGGTAACAGACATCCCTGAAAATGTTACCGAACAGTTGGCAGAGCGGGTCAAAGAATTGCAGCAGCAAGAACAAGATTTGACTGAAAGAATTGCCTCCTTGGAAGCCGACAAAGCCAAGGCCATAGAAACGTTGGGCGAGGCTCAAGCATCGATCGGGCGTTTGGTACAAGACGGCTTGATTCAATTAGATCATCGCAAACAAACGTTACAAATCGAAGTAGAAAAACTCGAACGCCGGCGCGATCGAATTCAAAAGGAAATGCGGACAACTTTTGCGGGCGTTTCCCAAGATTTAGCAATCCGAGTCCAGGGTTTCAAAGACTATCTAGTCGGCAGTTTACAGGATTTGGCCGCCACCGCCGAACTCTTAGATTTGACACCGCCCGTGCAAGAAACGCCCAAGCAAATTCCTGCTGAAGAGTCTCAATCCTCAGCACCGGTAAATCCCAGATTTGCCGAACAGGGATTTCAAGAACAAGCCAAACAAATTCGCCGCACCCTCGACCAATATCGCACTCTCCCCGACTACTACGGCCCGCCTTGGCAACTCCGCCGCACTTTTGAACCCATCCACGCAGAACGAGTTTCTAACTGGTTTTTCACTCAAGGAGGAAGAGGTGCTTTGCGGACTATGGGTTCGCGCTTGCAAAATATCTTGATTACTTCGACAATTATTTCTGTGCTCAGAAGCGTCTACGGCGGACGGGTGCGGACTTTGGTGCTCGCGAACAGTCCCGAACGTTTGGGAGAGTGGCGCCGGGGTTTGCAGGACTGTTTGGGCATTACTCGCAGCGATTTTGGCCCGGAACGGGGGATTATTATGTTTGAGTCTGCGGAGGCTTTGGCTCAAAAAGCCGATCGACTGGTGAAAGATGGAAAGTTGCCGTTGATTGTGATTGATGAAACTGAGGATTTAATTAGTTTGTCGATGCTGCAATTTCCCCTGTGGTTGGCCTTTGCTTCCGATCCGCAAACTTTGACGACTGCTAAGGATTTTTGAACTCAAATCCGGATTTAATACCATCTATTCCGGCAATTCCCGGCGAATATAATTCGCGACTATACAAACAAAGTCCGCCTGCGCGGACTCAAGAAATTCAGGAGTAAATTAACCGGATTTGGTATAATTGATAATTGGTAATTGGCAGCAGTAAGGTGCGCATTGCGCACCCTACACATAGTGTTTCTGCGTCCAGGCATAAAACAGTGACAAACTTTCAAAGTACAACAAATCTCAAATCAAAATATGGCTAGCTGGATAATTTTAAATGGCGCATTGCTAATAGCCTCTTATCTACTGGGTTCGATTCCGACTGGGTACGCCTTGGGGAAATGGATGCTGGGAATTGATATTCGAGAGGTTGGTTCGGGTTCGACTGGCGCGACTAACGTACTGAGGACTTTGGGGAAGTGGCCGGGGTTGGGGGTGTTGCTGGTTGACGTGTTGAAGGGGGTAAGCGCGATCGTCCTGATCCGCTACATTTATTCTCTCACTTTTACCCAGCAGCTAGCAACCGCCGCAAATTTAGAAAATACTGCAACAGTCATTCCTTGGATGGCAACTTTGGCTGGTTTCTCTGCTATTTTGGGCCACAGCAAATCGATTTGGCTGGGGTTTACGGGCGGTAAATCTGTGGCTACGAGTTTGGGAGTTTTGCTCGGTTTGTACTGGCCCGTCGGTTTGGGAACTTTCGGAATTTTCGGGATAGTTTTTGCAGTGTCGCGAATTGTTTCTTTAAGCTCGATTATCGGGGCAATTAGCGTGGCTGGATTGATGTTTGCTTTAAATCAGCCGCTGGCTTATGTATTGTTTGGCATTGCGGGCGGCGTATTTGTAATTGTGCGGCACCGCAGCAATATTCAGCGACTGTTAAATGGGACGGAACCGAGAATTGGGGAGAAATTGGAAACAGCAGCTAGCGATAATTAGTATTGTTTTACTGCGGGTTGCCAATTACCATTCTTTCAGGCATTGGCGATATTCCTCAATGAAACTCAACTCTTACTTTTCGCTCGTAGCTCGCTGAATGTAAAATGCGATCGCCCTGTTAGATCCCCTACAACTTCGGTGAAGTCGGGGCAGGAGGTATAGCGCTTAATAAAATTCCTAAAATTTTCCCCGCATCCCTTAGATCCCACATTCCGCAGATGTGATTCATCTTACTGGTATTTTTGAGAAATTCCAGCCATCCAACTTTTTTAGT
>NZ_JAUBWA010000139.1:0-15946 GCF_036702825.1 Microcoleus sp. A003_D6
GACTGAATCTGTCTTGAATGCCCGTTCTGGTCGGATTCCTCCTTCTCTTCTGCCACGCTAACCCCGTGAACTTCTACGGGAAAAGAACTAAAAGCCAATGCTTAGATCGATCGCCGCAAACACACTCTGCTGAATCATAGGAACCCCGAAACACATCCTTCTGTTACGCCTGTTATCAGCCTTTGATGCTCGATCGCGAGTTGGTCTCCTCAACATCTACATCTAAAAAGTGCAAGTGACTCTCTTCCTCAGTATTGACCGCAATCGCTAAACCTGTATTTCCCCAAGGGGCGATCGCCCGGGGTGCGACGGGGCTGCTAAAATTCCCTACTTGAATGCCTTGACTGTTTAACACCAGAATCTGCCCCCCAACATCTGCCAACACCCATCCCCAATTGGCTATACAAGCAGACACGGGCAAACTTTCAAGGGGAATTCGCGCTACCTTGAGCGGCCACAATTTCATCAACAGCACGGCCGCTTTGCCAGATTGAGGAATTCCCAGTAAGGTATACGGTTCAGGTGTCAGCAGCATTTCTCCAACGCTGACCGACAACCGCACAGAACCCACCGCCGTGCCGCGGCGAGTGTAAACTCTAAAAATAGTTTGGGGATTTTTGGGTTCGTTGTCCGACCAAACTACTAAGACGTGTCGCCGATCCAAAAACATTAATTCTGGTAAATAGTGTTCCGGTAATGACACAGTAGCGATCGGCTTCAGGGCTTTTTCTCGATCGCCCGAAGTGCTGTTTGCAGCTAAAGCATAAAAGCGCAGTTCGCCCGGAACAGCTACTGTCAGCCAGTGGCCGTGAGAATCAACAGCAGCTTTAAAAACATCTGTACCTTGCCTAGAACCCATATCCAGTAAGCACTGAGGCTCCCAAGAGCGACCGTTGAGCCAGTAAAGTTTTTGCGGAGTCAGAACGCAGCAGCCGTGGGAAGCAGGTAAAATGCCGCGCACAATTTCCGGCATTGATATTGTGCGCGGCATTTCTTCTGTAACTAGCTGTTTTTCCGGCTGACACCAGACCTTCACCTCTGTACCTAAAGCAGCGTAGAGATAGGTTTCAGTGGCAATTAAAGCGGTCAGCGGTGCAGGAAGTATCAGCGGCTTTGGCTGGGAAAGCTTGGGGCGCACAGTCCGAAGTAAATTAATAGTCGGCTGTGAGGCTTCTTCCTCTTCGACTTCCAGCAAAGACTCAGTTTCCGGCTTCAGACTTTTAGCGTCGCTGGTTGCGGGGTTTTCCCAAGGAACAATGCAGTCGCCCAATTGCCTGACAGCAGGATCGTACATCACCAATCGCAGGGCTTGAGCCATTTGGGAAGCGCTGGCAAAACGGCGGGCCGGCAGCTTTTCCAAGGATTTTTTGACTATTGCTTGCAAAGGTTCGGGAATAGCCTCGGGAAGTAGCAAGCGTTGATTCAGGTGCGCCCACCTCAAGTCTCCGGGGGTTCCGCCGAAAGGGCGGTAGCCCATTAGCAACTCAAACAGCAGAATTCCAACTGCATATATATCTGACATGGGGGAATAAAGACCGTAAAACCGCTCTGGGGCCATGTAAGCCGGGGAACCTACGGTAGCGTCGGGAGAAATTTCTTGGTGGAGGCGAGTGGTACCAATTTCTGGCAGCCGGCGCGCGATGCCAAAGTCAGACAGCCGGGGCGACCAACCTTTGGCTCCTAAAGTTAGGAGGATATTTTCGGGTTTGATGTCGCAGTGAACTACACCTCGGCGGTGGGCGTAGTCTAAGCCTGCTAAAACTTCCATGACTAACTGCAAACCTTCAAGCAGCCGCAAGGGCCGGTCTTGTTTGAGGAGGTTGCGGAGGGTTCCTCCCTCGCAGTAGTCCATAACCAAGTACCTGCCTGTCGCTGTATGTTCTAGAGCTCGGCAGGTGACAATGTTCGGGTGCTGCAAGGTGATCAGAAACCACAGCTCTCGCAAGAATTCGCTAGTTGGGGCTTTTTGATGGCTGAGTTCTTTGAGAGCAACCAGTTGGCTGGTGAGGCGCGAGTCCTGGGCGGGAGATTCTCGAAGGCTTGCACAAAAGACTCGACCAAATTGTCCTTGTCCGACTAGCCCTAAAATGCGGTACTTAGAATGTTGCATCGGTCTAATTATAGAAAAAGCTTGAGCTAGTATTAAAATATGTAAATAATTCTGACAAAAATTCAAATTTTTGAATCGCTCGCCAGGTACAGCCTATGATATCTCAGGTTCATTCTCAGCCTCCTTGAGAGCGATCGCACAGTCGCACCTACTAAAATCCTTGAGTTTCGGAATCACTATCAATCTTGCCGGATTCGGCTGCCAGATCGGGAACTACCTGTGGCTGCTATTTTAGTCGATCGCGACTATTACAGTTTTTTCAAGACCGTCAAGAAACAATCTAAGGTTTTAGCTTTTCAAGGCTAAGCTCGGGAATCGGGGCGACAAGGGCAGCGATGACCAAAACAGAAGCGCGGTTATGCAATCTTGGTTAGAGAACCAGAAGCCGATGCTGTCGTCAAGGCATATTAACCTTTTTGAGCGTTAGCCAAATTTTTATTGGCTGTGAATATGTCGATCGTACTTGCTAAATACTGAAATTGACAGGAGCAAAAATCAATATGGTTAAAATTATTAAACTAGATCCAATTGCCGAGGAAATGGCAGTCGAAACCCGCTCGAATATCCTGTCGGCCTTACTTTCCAAAGACTTAGACGTTCTCAAGGAATGCGGGGGGCGGGGAATGTGCGCTACCTGCCACGTTTACATTAAAGAAGGCATGGAAGGCTTGTCGGACATGAACCGCCGCGAGAGAAGGACGCTGGAAGTCATTACTACAGCTAAAGCCAATTCGCGACTTGCTTGTCAGGCTCAAATTATGGGCGAGGGTGTGGTTGTACAGTTGCCCGCAGGGATGTACATTAATGCTATTGAAAATGTCGAAGCTCTGATCGGCCGCCGGGCCCAGCAAGATTTATTACACCCCATTACGGGTAAAGTAGTTGTAGAATCGGGAAAGTTAATTACTCGTTCGATCGTTACACAGCTTAATGAAACCCGCTTTCAAGTAGGACAGTATTTAGTTCGGACTAAAGAAGCTTAAACCTGATATGTTTGTATTTTAGTAATAGAGAAAAATTTATGTTGAGCCAACTTGCACGTTTGAGCACCGAAGCAGACGGACGCTACGCTAGTGCTGAAGAACTCCAATTTTTGAAAGACTACCTTCAGTCTTTGAATCACCGGATCGGTGCTTATAAAAAAATTCAAGCGTCTGAAACAGAAATTATGCAACAAGTGGAAGCACAAATGCAGTCTCTCGACCCTAATTTATTTCGCCGGGGGACTCAAGATGTGACCCAAAAGTGCCGTGGAGATATTGTGCAGGTGTTGAGGCATTCGGCTGCCGCAATGTTGATTGACGATACTGAACGGTTGCGCGATCGGCTCCTGCTTTGGTTGCAAACTATTTTAGGCGCTGTTCAAGTTCGCAATACTGCGACTGTGACCTACGATGTAATGAAAAAGGTACTAAAACAATATCTCACTGTGGAAGAAAGGAACTTATTTTTTCCGATTCTGGATAACAACCGCACTTTACTCGGCAAATAATCAAGGGGGTTGATTAACAGTAAGACTTTTTCTGAGATTTGCTAACAATCACTTACATTGGCCTTCTTGTCTTTATATCATATAGAATGAATTTAGCCACTCAGATTTAGGTGAAAAACCTTGGTAGTACGCAACCGCTATATAAATAAGTTGCCTCTACATTATCAAAGCAAATAATCAGATTGGGTAATAGCTGTAAGCGATAACCAAGCTGAACGCTAGAATATAAGTGCTTGTAGAAATTTCTACGGGCATCGGTTGATACGCCTTGGTTGAGATTCAGCTCTCAACTTATGTATTTGTTAGCAAATGTTAGCAAAAAGTATCGGTTGACACGTTAACGGCGATAAACTGTGCCGTTAGGAAGAATGACTCCGATCAACTGCGCTCCCCTTAAATCGGCCTTAGTGAGAATGGCTCCGCGGAGGTTGGCTCCGGTCAAGTCAGCTTTCTGCAAGTTGGCTTGACTCAGGTTTGCTTTGCTCAAGTTAGTTTCATGCAGGCAAGAATTAGAAAGGTCGGCATTGATCAGATAGGCTAGGCTCAAGTTGGCTTTGCTGAGGTTGGCACCGCTCAAGTTAGCTTCCATCAGATAAGCACCGCTCAAGTTGGCTTCGTTCAACAATGCCTCTGCCATATTGATTCCAGTTAAAAGTTTGCGGCTCAAGTCTACACCGCCGAGATCGGCCCCGCTGAGGTTAATACCGCTTAAGTGGCAGCCATTCAAAGTAATATTTCTCAGGTAGGTTTTGCTCAAATCTGCTTTGCACAAATTGGCTCTATCCAAGCAAGCTTCGCTGAGGTCCGATCCGCTCAAGCACGCGCCATTTAAATAGGCTTGAGTGAGATTAGTTCGCCTGAGGTTAGCTTTCAACAGGTTGGCTTTACTGAGGTTAGCACGGGTTAAGTTGGCTCCGGCTAGGTTGGCTTCGGATAATTCGGCTCCGGTGAGCTG
Source organism: Microcoleus sp. A003_D6 (assembly GCF_036702825.1). Classification (NCBI taxonomy): domain Bacteria; kingdom Bacillati; phylum Cyanobacteriota; class Cyanophyceae; order Oscillatoriales; family Microcoleaceae; genus Microcoleus; species Microcoleus sp. A003_D6. Next base: position 4,558 of record NZ_JAUBWA010000139.1, read on the forward strand.
TGCTTCGGTCAAGTCTGCCTCTTTGAGACTCGCTAGACTTAAGTAAGCATCTTTGAAGTTGGCCCCGTTGAGATTGGCTTTAATCAGATAGGCTTTACTGAGATTTGCCGCGCCGAGATCGGCTTTGCTAAGGTTGGCCGCGCTCATATCTGCGCCTATGAGATTGGCCTTGGGGAGAATTGCTCCGGTCAGATTTGCCCAATTCAGGTGACATCCGGCTAGGTTGGCGCCGGTGAGATTGGCTCCAGTGAGATTGGCTCCGCTCAGACTTGCTGCCATGAGGTTAGCGCCGGTGAGATTGGCTCCGCTGAGGTCGGCTTTGCTGAGGTTGGCTCGGCTGAGATGGGCTTTGGTGAGGTCAGCCCCGCTGAGGTTAGCACCGATTAAGTAGGGTCGTTGCTGGTGTTGGTTGAGGTTTGCCAAAATTAGAGTTGGGGCATCACTGGAACGGTATAAATCGATCGGACTCAAGACAATGCCGCGCAGATTTGCCAGTCTAAAATCTCTTTCGCCGGCTGCATATCGATTTAGAAGTTCGTTGGCGTCCATTAAGTTCTAGCAAAATGTTTTAGGTTGTGATTGCTTTTAATTTTTATGAGTTTCTAGGATAAGTTATGAATTGTCTAGCTCCTAGTTATAATCTGGTTTTCTTTAAATAGCTAAAATCGGATTTTCCAACTCTTTAGCTTTTTAATAATTTAACTCACAGTTTTGATTGTAGTAGATTTAATGTCTGGGTAGCCATCGATTTGACAGCTATTAGTTTGTTGCTAATAGCTGTCAAATAAGTCAATTTTTTTGGGAAAGTTGACTGATAATAGCTTCGTGTTCTTGTCCTTCTTCGAGGAAATTCTCTGCTGGTTGGAGGCGATCGCGCAGCCCTAAAATAAAGCGATTGCAGTCCGAACCCAAGGATTCGCACGAGGTTTGCAGGCAGTGCAGTTCTCGACCTGTTAGCTGACTAAAGAACGAACTTAAAATACCTGCTTCTAGAAAACAGGCTGGCTGCTTAGACTTGGGGGCTGTTTTGGCAAAAAGAGAGTTAGCAGTTTTTATTATTAAAAAGCCCTGTTCGGAATAGCTGGGGTCCAGTTCAAGTGTTCCCCATCCGTGAGTTTTCCAGCACTGTTGCAAGGACTGAAGAAATTCTACCATTTCCATTTCGGAAACTGGCTGACCGTAGTATTCGCTGACCTCTTCGCAAAAACGCACGTAGAAGTTTTTACCCCACCAGCGACCGCAGTTGAAAAGCACGAGGCGGGAGGCTTGGCCGGTTTCTTGTTCTAAGCCGATATAAATGGCTTGAATCAGTGTTTGTGGGAGCGCTATGAGCCGATCGCCCCGGCGGTTTTCCAGCAGGCCGAGTTCGAGGTCGCCTCGGACGTAGGCATCGCTGGCAAAGTAGTTTCCAGGGAGTCGTGGCTGTTTGAGCAAGTCGGCAATATTAATCATCGGGAATTGGGAATTGGGAATTGGGAATTGGGAATTGGGAATTGGGAATTGGGAATTGGGAAGAAAACGGATTATTTATTATCTTGGTCAATAATTGACTGCGCTTGGTCGAAAAAGGGTTGCAATATAGCCCGGGCTTGCTCGGAAAGCAGTTCTTTTAAACGAGTTTGTAGCAGATTGCAAACAGTTGCTTCGATATTTTGAGTTTGGTGGGCTTCAACTATGCCGGAAAGCCAGTCTAAAAGCCGCTGTTTGAGAAAATCTCGATCGTTGAGCAGCATAGCCATAGCGCAGTACCGCAAGATTAACACCCAGTGTTTGAGCGATCGTTCTAAGGTTTCTTGTTTTTCGTCGGGGAATGTTTCTTGTAGCTGGTTGGCTATTGGTTGGAAGATGCTTGCTTCCTTATCTCGCAAAAATTCGTAAATTTTTAAGCGCTGGGCAAGAGTTGCAGCTTGACGCTTAAAAGCTATGAGTTCTTCGCCTTTTAAAAAACGGTTTTCTGCCTGATCCAGCAGCGACTCAATCTCAGGGTGCATGATTTTAATTAAGTGGTAATCGGTAATTGATAAAAGGAAGTTAGGCAACAGATTGTGGAACGGATTTAACGGATGGATGTTGAAGGAAGAAGGCCCTTCGGCTCCCTTCGGGGAAGCTGAGCGGGCAAGTCGCGAGCGGGTAAAAAGAGGGAAGAGGGAAAAGGGATGATAAATTGCCCTCTTTTTGTTTTCCATTACCCACAGAGATTAAAACAGGTCGAAGAGGTCATCAATGGTGACTTCTGCCGATTCAGAAATAGAAATTGCTGGTAAGGGTGGCGGTAGGGGCCGAGCACCGACTTCGGGAATTCCTTCCCAAGAAATAGCTTGAAAAAAGTCTGCTACTAGCCGGGTTAAATTCAGCACTTGACCGGGGGTCGAGCCATTCTGGGTTTCTAAAGGTTTTCCCAGCCAATTATAGTGACCAAAGAAATCTTGGACAGACTTGTCCAACCATGAAGTTTGACTTTTCATATTTCTTGCTGCCTGGAGAGATCCACAATCGCTGTAAGATTGCGAAAATGGTGGGAGGAAAGGCAGGGCCGGTGATGTGCCTTTCCATGTTTTTTAGCGTAATATTTCACCGTGTTGCAGTCTAGTTTGAATATCGCGGGCGTTGGCACCTTCGTTGAGCCAAAATGCTGCTGCATCAATTTTATCTGGGTTGCCTAGCAGGAATTTGCAATAGCTTTCTCCCATTGAGTAACATTGGAGTTCTATGCAGCTTAGAGGTTTTTTGACTAGAGAGCCGAAGAAACCGGCGAACAAACCGGCGTATAGGTGACAAACTGGTTTGCCTACGTCGCCCAATGTGCGAGCAACTGCTGAGTCAAAGAGGTTGATGAAGATGCAGCCGTGTTTGCGATCGCTCATGTCAACTTCCCAGCGACCCCAACCTTGAGCTGTGAAGGGCCACCACCAAGTTTCTAGCAGAAACATCAAATTTGACTGGCGAATGTTTTGGCCGAATTCGGCACTAAACCATTTTTGAAAAAATTCGGAATCTTGCAGTCCCCACTGGCAACCAATAGTATACATGATGACAGAGGAAGCCGGGCCTACTTCTTCTTCGAGTCCCTCCACCAAACCGATGATGAAGTCTTCGCTGGTAAAAATGTTACGCGACTCATTCCAGTCGTCAATTGTACCCATCTGGCGGTCGAAGGAAAAAAAATCTTGAAACCTATAGTGGCTGTGAGTTTTAGGATTTTTTTGCTTCAGGAGCGATTCACTGTGGGGAGAGATTTCTTTTTGAGCGATAGAGACCATTGGCGGCTTATTCCTTTTTGGTGTAGTTTGCTGAAAATTAGAGTCAAATAGACTGGCCTGTGTATCCAATTTAACGTTATTTTTCTAAAGGCAGGCACAGGATATAATTTTTTACTGCAATATAAAAAATTAAAATTCTAGGATGCTAAATTTGGGCGCTTGTTGGGACTTTTGGCTTCGGACAACTGCTATCTGACTGCTTGCGAAAGTGGGTGTAACCTATAAACGGCTATGTGTTATGGTTTTGTGCAAGCTATCCATTATATATATAGGGCATAGGGGATGAAACATCACGCTTGTATTGCAATAGGCATCAATCAATATCAGTTACTCCAGCCTTTGAGTTATGCCCAAGAGGATGCAGAGGCACTGTACGGTTTTTTGACTGAGGAGGCGGGTTTTGCGCCGGATGGATGTCTGCTGATGACCGATAGCTCGCCGTCGCTGTGGGGTCAATCCACGTATCCGAATCGGGAAAATATTCTGAGGTTGACCCAAAGCCTGTGCGCTGAACATCTGCAACAGGGAGATTTACTCTGGTGTTTTTTTAGCGGCTACGGTGTCAGCTATGAAGGGAAGGATTATTTGATGCCGGTTGACGGTAATCCGGCTGATATTCAGGGTACGGGGATTCCGGTAGAGTTGCTGTTGAATACTCTGAAAAATGCTCCTACGGAAACGGTGTTGGTGCTGGTTGATATGAACCGCAGCCAGATTGTGAAGGCGGGGGAAACGATCGGCTCTCAAACGGCCCAGGTGGCGCGGGATTTGGAAATCCCGACGGTGCTTTCTTGCCAGCCGAATCAAGTTTCGCGGGAAACTTCTGCTCTGCGTCAGGGGTTTTTTACGGCGGCGCTTTTGGAGGGGCTGCGATCGGGACAGTGCACGACGCTTAAGGGTTTAGACCGTTTCTTGAGCGATCGGCTGCCGGATCTGTGCGACCACCATTTGCGTCCGAAACAAGAACCTTTGATGGTGGTGAATCCTCCTGGAAAGGCTCATTTGGTGATTTTGCCGGATGCTTCTGGGGTGCCTACTGCTGCGTTGGCCGGACGCAACGGCAATATGACGGTTGGTGCGGCTGATGGGTTCGATCGCCAAATGGCGACGGCTACGGCTCGAATAGAACTCCCGGCCGCTACTCGCAACGCTCAGGACTCGCGGGTTGAGATGCCACCGGTGTCGCAGCCGCCCAATGCTGTGGGTTCGGCAGGTGGGGGGGACGATCGACCGAACTTGCAAAAGCCGGAGGATGCGGATAGCGGGGGGTCGGACAAGTCATTTTTGCAGCAGCTAGTTTTGTGGAGCTCAGCTACGGCTTTGGTGCTGCTGTTGGGTGTTTTTCTGACGAACAGATCGATTTTTCTCGGTCAGCAGGAAGGAGATCCTCGATCGCCTGCTGAGAAGGCCCAAAACTCTGGACTTCAAAAATCTGCTGGTGCTGGAGTGCCGCAGAACCAACCGCAGGCGGTGGAAGCAGGGACTGGAACCCAGCAGCCACCGTCGAGCCGGCAGGTGTGGGCTGAGGCGAAAACTTTCCTCAAGGATGGTTCGGCTTCTAGTTTTAATAGAGCGGTGGTTAAGGCTCGAACGATTCCGCCTAACGATCCGGTGTACCCGCAGGCTCAGCAGGATATTGAGCGCTGGAGTTTGACGATTTTGGATATAGCTAACGGGCGGGCTGCTCGGGGCGATTTCCAGGGGGCGATCGGGGCGGCTAAATTGATGCCTGATGTCAATCAACCAGTTTACAATCAGTCGAAACAGGCGATCGCTCAGTGGGAGGAGCTATCCAAAGACCAATACGTAAATGCTGCTTTGCTATCTGCTGCTAAGGCTCAAATTAAACGGGGGGCTGCCTCTTCTTACAGTAAAGCCATCCAACAAGCTAATAAAATTCAGCCCGGTCAGCCGAAGTATGAAGAAGCTCAGCAATTGATTGGAGAGTGGAGCGAAAGTATTCTCAAAATTGGTGAGTTGCGCGGCTCTCAAGGAAAGCTGAAAGAGGCAGTTGAAGCTGCTTCGCTTGTGCCGTCGGGTACTAAGAGTTATCAGCCGGCTCAGAAGGCGATCGCCAATTGGAAAACTAAGCTCCAACGCCAGAAAAAAGGTTGATTTGTTGATAATTTCCCGGTTTCCGACGGGGAAATTATCTTAGCGAAGGGCTCAGATAGGTCGATCGCTCGATCGATCTTGACACTGCAACAGGAGACCTACACATCGATAACTTAAAACCAATAATTTTATTCACCATTTCCCCTCCGCAGCTCCTGCGGTAGGGGATTTTATATGCTGCCCGGTAGATTCGTTTTAGGAGAGTGAAAGATATCCTAGGGGCGGGTTAATTAATATCTTTAAATCACGTCCCGCCTCTCGATGAACCTGCCCCTCCAGTGTCATTCGATTTTAGATTTTAGATTTTAGATTTTGGATTAACCCCACGGATAAATGCGGGGGCTTGAGGATTTTAGATTTTAGATTTTGGATTGATTCCACGGATAAATCCGGGGGCTTATACCATCAAGAAATTATTGGTCAACAAGCAGGTGTTTTTTACCGGATAGATGGCTGCGGTGATGCTTTTTGAAAAAAAAAGGTTGATGCACCACTCCTAAAAAAGTCAGTTTGAGTCTCAAATTAAAACATTTAATTTGGGTTTTCGATCGTTTTAGCTAAGCAGGTTAATTTATATTTAATCTCAAGTTTAGTAACTAGCAAATTGGGGATCTGTAACTGCTATTAAACACAAACGGCGAAGGCAAAATCGGCACCGTCAACCTTGACTGCGCGGGTATTGCCCTGTTGATTTGTTTTACCTATCTTTTTGGCTGTTAGGAGCGATCGACGGATGGAAGACTATTTAAACTTGTGCTATTTTGAAATTATTAGCATGGACAGATATGTTAGATATTATACAAAATGAGCCGTTATTGGCAATTCTAGTCGGCGAGCGATCGCCCCCAATGAATTCAGAAAACAGATTCACCGTCACCGATCGCAAAATGTCTCGATTCGCAAGCGGAGAGTCTTCGTTGGCGCCCAGATCGCAAAGCTGGTTTAATTAACACAAATAAGGGCTTTGCCAGAAAATCAAAAAAATATATGATTGAGAAACAAGAATAAAAACTTGCTCGCTTATGGTAGCCCATGTAACAACACGTATGCCTGAAGTTATAGTCCACAGCGAGCCATAGGGGCCGATCTAAATCAATAGGGTGAGGAGGCAGTGTCTGGGTGTTAAGAGGGGCGATCGAAGAGGAATGTTCGGCGAGCGATACCTTCCCAATGGGGGAGGGGAAAACTTAGGAAGGCAAGGATCTGAAGACAATGCTGAACTTTTTGAGTTCAGGAAAGTAGCGTTAGCACTAAACTCTGCCATATTGTCGGAGGAGAGCCAAATTTGTAACAGTTCTTAACTATGAATAATTATCCCAAAACTGCTAGCATAGTGACACTTTTGCTAGCAAAAACAGATAAAGTAAATAAAGTTGGCTAGCTCTAGAGGCCCCGATCCCCATCTAGGGGATGTTGAATCAACTTGATTCCTACCAAGTGGTTTTAGAGTTACAATTGGAGCCAAAGCATCGCTATTTAACTGAGTTCTTTAGTTAATTTTACTTTCTGCTATGAACGTGGATTTTATCAAAGCCCAAGTCAGGTTGCTACAGGGTGCAAGTTCATCGGAGCGAGAAACCCTTATTAAAAACATCGGCGTCTGTGCTGGCGTGATCAGACCAGGAGAGTACGTGACTCCACAGCGGAAGCACGCCATCACTCTCTGGCTGCAAACAAATGCTGTTCGCCTCCGGCTTCCCCAACTTCCTCTGGATTTATCGGGCCAAAAGCCTTCACACGGAAGTAATTAACGGGTAGCGACAGAATCACATAAATTAGTCAATCTTACCTAAAAGTGTTTTTTTGTTGAGCTGTACAGCGTCAATGAGACACGATTAAGATTGAAAAAATGTTTGTAGGGACAGTTGGGCCCGAAAGAAACGCCTGTGGACAAGAAGCGGCCGACCGCTTTGGTAACAGCAGGAAGTGAACGTCAAACCTCCTCGGAAAGTAGATTTGAGTAAGTTTCACAGAACGGATTATTGTGCACAACTATAACCTGGGTTATTTGCTTTTAGATTTGAGATTCACGATTTAGCTCGTGCTCCATAAATTTGCTATTTGTGGAGCGGCTGAAAAATCAACCCTATTCAATAGGTATAACTTAATTACAGGGCAGTCATTGAACTGCCTTTAATTTTGAACCCGGATGCGAAACTGCTGCAAGTTACAATAAACGCATCTACTTCCAGACAGAGTTTAGCTGAACTCTCATGTAAGCTGCTGCGTCTCTATATTGTCTGTTATGTTCGAGAGTGGAAGGGAAGAAGGGGAGAGGATTTGACGAGTTTTAGGGAGTTAATACGATCGAACAGCAGGAGTTATTAGAATTAACTTGCTTACTCATATATTTGTTAACAAAAATACTGTGCCGAAAAAACAAAAATTTCCTTATTTAGTTGGTTCGCGATGGACTTCACACCAAAAAACTTGGGGGTGGCGGCACTTTCAAGTAGTCAACCGAAAAAACGAAGGTAAATGGGTATTTGCGGAAATGGTGGCGGCTTGCGATCCAAATGTCCGTTTCTGGCTGAACGCCGAACAGTTCAAAGACCGATCGCTCTGGCAAGCTGGATGGCAGTCTACACAAGAATTAGAGGAATTAGAAACAGCAGACTAAAAGACAGGGCTGTGGGGTAGAGTGAGGTAGACATGGGTAAGGGGTAATAGCAACAGGGTAAAATAATGAAAAAAAAGTTGTGTTATTCGTGTGTTTGCTAATTAGTGCTGCATTGGGCGGTGCATTTTGCGAAGAGTCGATCGCAAGTCCAGCGATCGATCGCAGCAATATTCTGTCTGCGGATCTTCCAACTCCCGCACCGGACTTGTCCGGCCTAGTCCTGACTTTACAGAACTTACCCGCAGGTTTTACAGAGATGCCACCTGTCACTCTTAAAAACCTAGTCAGCGGTATCCCTAACTTTAAACCAGCAAGCGTTTTTGGTTATTACAAGAACGATGACCAGCAGTTTCAATTAGTCACAGAATTTACATCGCAACTGCCCAACCGGATCGATCGAGCTAAATTTGATGCAGAACTCCATGAAGGGAGTTTTGCACAACAATTTTCCCAAGGTTTAAAGAATCTTAGTAACAACGAATTTCAGTTGGCTAATCTTACCGCTTTAACCTTAGAAGACAAAATTGGCGAGGTATCGGCTGGGTGGACAACTCAAGGAAAAATAAAAGGTGTAACCATCAATGTCGAACTCGCGCTGTTTCGGCGGGGAAAAATAGGAAGTTTTATGGCGATTATGTATCTCGACGGCACTAAACCGAATATCACGATTAGCGAAGCAGCGCGCAAATTAGACAGCCGGATGATGGAATTGAAACCCGACTTAACTCGACCGCAATAAGTAGGTGCTGCAAGCCATAAAAAAAATCAGTTTTATACCTGCTGATGACCCTCAGATTAGTTACACTAAAAAAACTTGTGTACAAATAGCAGATAAACTGGTTTTTTTTGGGTTCAGTACCGATGAATATCACCAGAGATTTTAGTTTATCGATCGCTTCTGCATCCAGGAATGATATCATGTCTGTTGAATTGCCAGTTATAAACTTTTGTCGCCCGGTTGGGGCGGGTTTATAAATATTGTGGATGTGAATTGCAGATTGGTGGTGAAGCCCGGCCCAATAAGTAGTGCGGTTAATTTACCTGACATGATATGACTTAAAAGGAAGAGATTTGTTTCCAGTAAATTATACCGAAATACCTATGCCTGTTTCTGTTTCCCTGCAAAACGCTTGCAAGATTTACAACAAAATCCCCGTTGTCAATGACCTTTCGTTCACGATTGAAGCTGGAGAAATGTTCGGTCTCCTCGGCCCCAACGGTGCGGGCAAATCGACTACAATTCGGATGCTGACTACCCTAACTAAACCCAGCAGCGGTCAAATCCAGGTAGCTGGATATGACGTGATGCGACAAAGCTTGCAAGTGAAACAGTGTATAGGCGTCGTGCTCCAACAAATCAGCGTTGATACTGAGCTTTCAGTATGGGAAAATATGGAGTTTCACGGGCGGATGCACCACATCCCAAACCCGAAGCGGCAACAGTTAATTAAACAGTGGTTGGGATATGTAGAATTAGCAGAAAGGCGAGACGACTTAGTAAAAACTTTGTCGGGAGGAATGAAGCGGAGGTTGCAAATTGCCCGATCGCTTTTGCACGAACCGCAAATCTTATTTTTGGACGAACCGACAGTAGGGTTAGACCCGCAAACGCGGCGCCGATTGTGGGAAATTATTCTAGATTTGAACAAGCAGGGAATGACAATGCTGTTAACAACGCATTATATGGATGAGGTGGAGTATTTGTGCGATCGCATCGGCATTATGGACGGCGGCAAGTTAATTAAACTGGGAACGTTGGCGCAATTGCGGCAGGAACACGGTCAAGGGTTAGTGATGAAACAAATAGGCGATCGCTGGGAATACAAGTTTTTCCCTACTCTGGAAGAAGCTAATTTATATCTGGATGCCAAAGACGATAAAACTGGGATGATGGTTCGTCCTTCTAATTTAGAGGATATTTTTGTAGAATTGACTGGCAGACAGTTAGATTGATCGATTGCTCATTGCTAACAGCAGCCCTTTGATTTGAGACTAGAGATTTGAAATTTAAAAAATGGCGATTAAAAGGTCAACTTTTTCATCTAAAATCCCAGTATTAAAATCAAAAAATGAAAAGTGAAAGAGTTTTGCTTTGTTTCTCAAGCAACCGAAACTATCAATCTTTGGTGTAAGGAGAATGTTTATTACGAATTTTCTCAATTCACGATACGGAAATCACGGATAGACGGATAGGTGTTTTTTTGCTAATTCCTTCTTCTTTCCTCGGACTTATTCCCTCAACATTCATCCGTTAAATCCCGTACACCGATCCTTGCCGAACTTCAACATCCCAAGTCCCACTTCTCAATTCCCAAATGACTCGCTTAGCCACAACAATAGAAGCCATACTTTACTTAAAAGGTCAGCCAGTCTCGATCGCAGAGATTGCCGAGATTGCCAAGTGCGATCGATCCGAAGCCGAAGACGCCATCATCGAACTCATGTCTGACTCATCCCGCCGCGACAGTGCATTAGAAGTCGTCGAAACCCCCACAGGATACAGCCTGCAACTCAGAGAAGAATTTGCGAGTTTAATGCAAACTTTAATACCTCCAGAATTAGGTGTTGGAGCTTTGCGGACGCTGGCTGCGATCGCCCTAAAAGGCGGCATCGCTCAGCCAGACTTAGTTAACCTGCGGGGTTCCGGTGCTTACCAACAAGTGCAGGAACTGGTAGAAATGGGTTTCGTACGCAAACGGCGGCCGACTGAGGGGCGATCGTATTGGTTGCAAGTTACCGATAAATTTCATCGGTACTTTCAAGTAGACCAACTCCCAAAACAATTGCAAATTGACTTTCAGGCAAATTTGTACCCAAGCAATGAGGAGTAGTTTAAAGTAGAATGTAGCAAGCCAGAAATTAAGAATCGCCAAATGGTTTTTCACCCTGACTTTGACAGTAGTTCCAATGCCCAACAAACCGCAGCCAATCCACTCCTGAAGTACCTCCAACACCAATCCCCGGAGGTTCTAGCCCGCATCGCCAAGTCCGCCAGCCCAGAAATCCGAGAAATAATTTCTCATAACGTTCAAGGACTTGTCGGTGTCTTGCCTTCAGAAAATTTTAACGTCGAAATTACCACTGACCGCGAAAACTTAGCAGGTTTGCTAGCTTCAGCGATGATGACAGGCTATTTTCTCAGACAAATGGAGCAGAGGATGCACCTAGAAGAAAATTTAGCAAGCACCAGCTCGATTCAACCAAACTCTCCCAAAGACAAGTAAAAAGATCGACGGGCCGGGGAAGCTAGAAAGATGAAAGTTGTTCCAAAAAATCAATAATTATGGACGCACAGGGAATTAAAAAACCGGGTTTTCAACTAACGTAAATGGGAAGTCCCGCGCTCACCTCCGGAGGTGAGCGCCGGGATGAGAATGAACCAAAAAGCAACTTG
>NZ_JAUBWA010000140.1:0-3667 GCF_036702825.1 Microcoleus sp. A003_D6
CATCCATAAATAAAGCTCTGACGAATGACGTAATTGGCGGCATTGTAGAGGTTTTTGGACTTGAAAGCTAGTTCGTCTATTTGGGCGAAACGGTGTTCCGTTGATTTAATGATGTGCCTCTGTGTTAGTTGCATTTGAGACTTCTGTTCTTTGGGCTGTGCATATTTCTTGTTCAACACTCATAGCGATATGATACTATTATTGTTTATAATTGCTTACAAACTCAACGAAGTTTTACAATACTTAACAGTTCTTGTCATGACTATTTCTCCTAAGTTTCTCAGTGGCAGCCAAATCCGCCAAACATTCCTCGAATTTTACGCCCAGCGGGGACATAAAATCTTGCCGAGTGCTTCTTTGGTGCCCGAAGATCCGACAGTGTTGCTGACGATCGCCGGAATGCTACAATTCAAGCCGATATTTCTCGGACAGCGCACCGCCGAATCACCCCGCGCCACGACTTCTCAAAAGTGCATCCGCACCAACGACATCGAAAACGTCGGCCGCACCGCCCGCCACCACACGTTTTTTGAGATGTTGGGTAACTTCAGTTTCGGGGATTATTTCAAGAAACAGGCGATCGCCTGGGCGTGGGAACTTTCCACGGAAGTTTTCGGTTTACCAGCGTCCAATTTGGTTGTTAGTGTTTTCCGAGAAGATGACGAAGCTTTTGCGATTTGGCGCGATGAAATTGGCATTCCGGGCGATCGCATTCAACGCATGGGAGAAGATGACAATTTCTGGCAATCTGGCCCGACAGGCCCCTGCGGCCCCTGTTCCGAGATTTACTATGATTTCCACCCAGAAAGAGGCGACAATATTGACCTCGAAGATGATACCAGGTTTATCGAATTTTACAACCTGGTTTTCATGCAGTACAATAAAGATGCAGAGGGCAATTTAACACCGCTGCAAAATCAAAATATTGATACTGGCATGGGATTGGAACGGATGGCGCAAATCCTCCAGAAAGTACCCAACAATTACGAAACAGATTTGATTTTTCCGATCGTTCAATCGGCGGCGGAACTTGCCGGAATTGATTACCACAATAGCGATGAAAAAGTCAAGGTTTCGCTGAAAGTAATTGGCGATCACATTCGGGCTGTGGTGCACATGATTGCGGACGAAATTCGCGCGTCGAACGTTGGTCGCGGTTACATTTTGCGCCGCTTGATTCGCCGGGTGGTGCGCCACGGGCGGCTGATTGGGATTCAGGGCGAATTTACGGTGCGGGTGGCTGAAAGTGCGATCGCCCTTTCGGAAGCAGCTTATCCGAACGTGCGATCGCGGGAAGCTCAAATTAAGGCCGAATTGGCAAGGGAAGAAGCGCAGTTTCTCAAGACTTTGGAACGCGGAGAGAAGCTGCTGGAGGAAATTCTCAACAAGTTGCAGCAGCAAGGTCAAAATCAAATTGCAGGGCAAGATGCTTTTAAGCTTTACGATACTTACGGTTTCCCCTTAGAATTGACTCAAGAAATAGCTGAGGAACAGGGGTTAACGGTCGATGTACCGGGCTTTAAGGCGGCAATGGAAGTGCAGCAAACTACCGCTCAAAACGCTCGCGAAACAATCGATTTAACCGTCCAGGGTTCTTTGGATAAGTTGGCTGAAACAATCCAGGGAACTGAGTTTGTCGGTTATGCTGAATTGTCGAGTTTAGCTGAGGTGGAAGTTATCTTAGTTGACGGCAAATCTGTCGAGTCAGCAGCCGTCGGCACTGAGGTACAAGTTGTGTTGAACCAAACGCCGTTTTATGCCGAATCCGGCGGACAAATTGGGGATAAAGGTTACTTGAAAAGCGGAGATAATAGTGATGGTTTGTTGGTGAGAGTTGATGATGTGAAGAAGGAATCGGATTTCTTCGTGCATTTCGGCTTTGTGGAACGGGGAACCCTGAAAGTTGGCGATAGTATTACTGCGAAAATAGACAATAGCGGCCGCCGCCGAATTCAGGCTAACCACACAGCAACTCACTTATTACAATCAGCTTTGCGGAAAATTGTGGATGATTCGATTTCGCAAGCTGGTTCGCTGGTATCGTCAGAAAGATTGCGATTTGATTTCAATTCTCCGCGCGCTGTCACAGCAGAAGAGTTGCAGAAAATTGAGGATTTAGTTAATAGTTGGATTGCTGAGGCGCACGCTGCGGAAGTTGCAGAAATGCCGATCGCCCTTGCGAGAGAAAAAGGCGCAACTGCGATGTTTGGCGAGAAGTACGGCGACATCGTGCGAGTTATCGACTTTCCCGGCGTTTCGATGGAATTGTGCGGCGGAACTCACGTCAGCAATACCGCAGAAATCGGGCTGTTTAAGATTGTTTCCGAAGCCGGGGTAGCGGCGGGAACTCGCAGGATTGAAGCGGTTTCGGGCCAGGCTGTTTTGGACTATTTGAACGTGCGGGATAAGGTAGTGCGTGATTTGGGCGATCGATTTAAGGCGAAGCCTGAAGAATTGCCCAACCGGATTACTAATTTGCAGAATGAGTTGAAGGATACTCAGAAACATTTGGCTGCTGTGAAATCGGAATTGGCGATCGCGAAATCCGACCAGTTGCTGAGTGCGGCTGAGGCGATCGGCGAATTCAAAATCATTGTAGCTCAATTGGGAGATGTGGATACAGAAGCGCTAAAAACTGCGGCGGAAAGATTGCAGCAAAAGTTAGGAAATGCTGCGGTAGTTTTGGCATCTATTCCTGAACCGGATAAGGTAAGTTTGGTGGCAGCTTTTAGTCCAGAAGTCAATAAGAAAGGATTGCAAGCTGGCAAGTTTATCGGGGGAATTGCTCAAATTTGCGGCGGAAAAGGCGGCGGGCGGCCGAATTTAGCCCAAGCTGGGGGACGCGATGCAAGTAAGTTGCAGGAAGCGCTGGAAAGTGCTCGCAATCTGTTGGTTGAAGGGTTGGGTTAATCTGGGTTTTCTGTAGGAAATAAAAACTCTTTGTATCTCTCGTTTATCGCCGAGTCTCGATCCCCCTAAATCCCCCTTAAGAAGGGGGACTTTGATCGGAATCTTGTCCCCCCCCTTATTTAAGGGGGGCTAGGGGGGATCGAGGCCTAATCGTCAATTTGATCGCTTCCGTCTGCCAGAATCTCCGCAGGCTGCTACCGCATATTTTGGCCCTTACATCTGCGTTCATCCCCGTCCATCCGCCAACATCTGCGGTTCAAAACTCCCTTGATTTCCCCCCACAAACAATATATAATATCCCAAACATGGGTAGCAAAAAATGAACCAACCACGCCGCCAAGCCTATCTCACCCTAATTGAATCTCTCCTCACCTGGGACAGCGAAGAACAAACCGCCATCCTGCAAGCCAATCTAGAATTATTAGACGATGAATTTGCCCAATATTTGCGAGAGTGGGCAACTGAAACCATGCCCAACTTGGATGCAGACAAAGCAGAAACTCGTGCCAATATTTTATACAATTTAACTCTTGAATTTTTCAGTCTTCAGCAAGGCAGTCGCAGAAGCAACATAGAGATTGCGATTGCTTGTCTGGATATAGGATTAACTATTTTTACCCGCGCCGCTTACTCAGAAAAGTGGGCAATGTTTCAAAACAGTCTAGGTAATGCTTACAGTGACAGAATCAAGGGAGACAGGGGTGATAATTTAGAAAGGGCGATCGCATTTTATGAAGCAGCTTTACAAGTTTACACC
>NZ_JAUBWA010000140.1:3767-3997 GCF_036702825.1 Microcoleus sp. A003_D6
ACAGGGGTGATAATTTAGAAAGGGCGATCGCATTTTATGAAGCAGCTTTACAAGTTTACACCCGCCCAGCTTTTCCCCAAGATTGGGCAATGACTCAAAATAATTTGGCAAATGCTTACTTATACAGAATCAAGGGAGATAGGGGTGATAATTTAGAAAGGGCGATCGCATTTTTTGAAGCTGCTTTACAAGTTCGCACCCGCGAAGCTTTTCCTCAAGATTGGGCAATG
>NZ_JAUBWA010000140.1:4097-15927 GCF_036702825.1 Microcoleus sp. A003_D6
ACTCAAAATAATTTGGCAAATGCTTACTTATACAGAATCAAGGGAGACAGGGGTGATAATTTAGAAAGGGCGATCGCCTTTTATGAAGCTACTTTACAAGTTCGCACCCGCCCAGCTTTTCCCGAAAAATGGGCAATGACTCAAAATAATTTGGCAAATGCTTACTTATACAGAATCAAGGGAGACAGGGGTGATAATTTAGAAAGGGCGATCGCATTTTATGAAGCAGCTTTACAAGTTTACACCCGCCCAGCTTTTCCCGAATATTGGGCAACGACTCAAAATAATTTGGGAGAAGCTTACAGAAACAGAATCAAGGGAGACAGGGGTGATAATTTAGAAAGGGCGATCGCATTTTTTGAAGCAGCTTTACAAGTTGGCACCCGCCCAGCTTTTCCCCAAGATTGGGCTCAGACTCAAAATAATTTGGCAACTGCTTACTTATACAGAATCAAGGGAGACAGGGGTGATAATTTAGAAAGGGCGATCGCATTTTATGAAGCAGCTTTACAAGTTTACACCCGCCCAGCTTTTCCCGAATATTGGGCAACGACTCAAAATAATTTGGGAGAAGCTTACAGAAACAGAATCAAGGGAGACAGGGGTGATAATTTAGAAAGGGCGATCGCATTTCATGAAGCTGCTTTACAAGTTCGCACCCGCCCAGCTTTTCCCCAAGATTGGGCTCAGACTCAAAATAATTTGGCAAATGCTTACTGTGACAGAATCAAGGGAGACAGGGGTGAGAATTTAGAAAGGGCGATCGCCTTTTATGAAGCTGCTTTACAAGTTATCACCCGCCCAGCTTTTCCCGAAAATTGGGCAACGACTCAAAATAATTTGGCAACTGCTTACTTATACAGAATCAAGGGAGACAGGGGTGATAATTTAGAAAGGGCGATCAAATCTCATAAAGCAGCTTTAGAAGTTCGCACTCCCACCACCTTACCCCTTGACTGTCTGCAAACAGGGCGGAACTTAGGTAATTTAGGATTTGACGAAAGTTTGTGGGAAACAGCCATCTTCGGCTACGAAAAAGCCATCGAAGCAGTCGAACAAAGCCGCGAGTGGGTAACATCCCAAACCCGCAAACGACAAATCATCGAAGAAAACCTCAACATCTACGAAAAGATGATGAAATCCTGCATCAACCACAAACAATATCACAAAGCAGTCCAAACCGTAGAACGCAGCAAATCCCGCTACCTAGTCGAACTCTTCACCAACAGCGAAATCTATCCCAAAACAGCCACCGAAACCGAGAAACAGCAACTCAGAAACTTACGCCGCCAAATCGCCGCCGCCCAACAATCCCTAGAAACATCAACACCAACTCCCACTCTTCCTCCCCCCCTTACCAAGGGGGGGCCGGGGGGGGTTCCCGAAGACTCAGACACACAACGCGCAACTCAAACCCGCAATCTAAGCCCCGAATCACTGCAACAACAAACAGACAACTTAGCAACAGCATTGCAGCAATTAGAACAATTGCTGCAACAGATAAAACAGCGCGAACCCGAATTTGTTTTAACCCAAGCAGTCAAACCCATAAACATCGCCGAATTCCAGCAAACATTAGATACAGAAACAGCAATTGTAGAATGGTACATCGGCAACTCCAACTTTAACAACGAAGACTGGGGGGGATCAGCCTTCATCATCACCCACAACAAAATAGACTTAGTACCAATCACCGCCGCCGAATTAGCCGAATTAGAAACCTGGAAAAACGACTATCTCAACGAATACCGCGACAAAGCCAAACAAAAAATCTGGCAACAAACCTTATCCGACAAACTCCAAAAACTCTCCGAAATCTTGCGGCTAAACGAGATAGTCGCCAAAATCCCCAATGATTGCCACCAACTAATATTAGTACCTCACCGCTACCTACATTTATTCCCCCTCCACGCCCTACCATTCACATCAGAAGGCGGGCACGGGGGCACAGCCCCTACGAAATACCTCCTAGACTGCTTCCCCGACGGCGTGAAATACGCCCCCAGTTTGCAACTGCTGCAACTCGTACAAAACCGCAGCAAAACCCGCACATCTCCCGCCCCCGAATTGCAGCCATTATTTGCGATTCAGAATCCCACCGAAGATTTATCAAACGCCGACATGGAAGTAGAAATTATTAAACAAAGATTCAATCCCCACGACATATTAATCAAACAACAAGCCACAAAAATCGCCTTCAACGAAAACCTCAAAAATCTCTCCAATGCCAGCTACATCCACTTTTCCTGCCACGGAGTCTTTAACTTTGACTATCCGCTGCTATCCCTACTAGCCCTAGCCGATTCCATCGAATCAACCTCGGAAATTAACCCGCCGCAAATCCCCGAAATTAACCCCCCCCAACCCCCCCTTGCTAAGGGGGGGCTTCAAGAGGATGGGGTCGAAACTCCGCGCTATGTGACAATGCGAAGCGGGCGAAAAGCCATCCCGGAAAAATGCCTAACCTTGCGAGAAATCTTTGCCGATTTAGAGTTAAGTAAGTGCAATCTCGTGACACTCTCCGCCTGCGAAACCGGGTTAACCAGTTCAACAGAAATGACAGATGAATACATCGGTTTACCCAGCGGCTTCTTGTATGCTGGGAGTATGAATGTTGTCAGCACATTGTGGTCTGTCGATGATTTTGCGACGGCGATTTTAATGATAAAATTTTATCAGGAATTGCAACATGAAATTTCAGTAGCAGTCGCTTTGAACTGCGCCCAAAACTGGATGCGCGCAGTCAGCCGCGAGGATTTTGAAGTTTGGGTTAAATCCTTAAATTTAGATAAAAAATCTGGACAAAGTGTGGAACTGTGGTTAGTATTATACCCAGAGGAACAGCCGTTTAGCCATCCCAAGTATTGGGCGGCATTCTGTGCTACGGGATATTAAGTTAGGTGTGCCATCAGCATTTTGTAGGGGCGGGTTTTACAAACAATATATAACGATGACCAACAATCTAGATAAACCCGCCCCCACCCCACCAATAACCCACATCAATCTGAAATTTGCATCGAATGTTAAGATGTAGATGATGATTTTTCGTAGGGTGGGGGCGGGTTTTTGAGATTGTCGATTTCAGGCGATTATGGTTGGTGAAACCCGCCCCTACGAATTTATGTTTTTTAATCACGGGAGTAATTACAATGGAACCAGAAAAAGTGATCCTTATCTTTCTCAAATGGCTGGCCGAAAATCCCAGCATTTTCATGCCGACAGCATGGCAAGATTTACCCAAACTAGAGACAGAAATAACAGAATCAGCCGATGATGAATTATTTCCCATTGCCATGACTATCAGCAAGTGGTGCGCCAATCATGGATTGGGAGAAACTTTAAGAGATAAAGTGCGGAAAGATATCGACGATGGAGGCGAACCCACCCCAACTACAATGCAGCCGCTAACCAATATCACTCAAGTTTTGCGTCAAAGCATTGAAGATAGCTACAAAAAACTTCAAAAAGAACTCGATGCAGAGAATCAATCAAATACAGACAATGACTCAAAATAGTAAAATCTATGCCCCCAACGTCTATCTATTTGCCTATCACCTCTGCAAACCCCTAGAATCCGAGTCGATTTCCCCTGAAGAATTCGCCAAACTGTGGGAAAAGTGCCACGAGATATTGCAAACTAAATTAGCAGTGGGTAAAGCATTCAACGGTAGCTATTTACCCAAAAAAGATGAACCTCTCGGATGGCGAGTTGAACTAATTAACAAACAAGTTGTCGGCAATCGAAATTCTCTCGCTTTTGCTAAGAATATTTCCCTTGACAACCAGCAAATAAATCTCAAAGGTTTTGCCCAACCGCTGCGGATTGATGACAGCTATGCCTTGGGTTTGCAAATTCGCGTTCCCGAAAAAGTTGACGGCAATAAAACGCCCGCTGTCGATGTTAGCATCTTCAAGGAATTTAATCCCGATAACTGCTTGCTGCCGGATTTTGTGCAAAGCTATTTCGGGCAAACTCTGCTGCTTACAGCTTGGCTGAGTGTAGAACAAAATCAAGCGGCGCGGGAAGATTCGCAGTTTCTCCAATCTTTAGGCAAACAGTGTCTAGAAAAATTCATTTCCGGTGACAATCAGCCGAGTTTTTACCGTCAAGGCGAGTTATTCGGCAGCCCGATTTTAGAATACGGCCACCCCAGTCGGCAAGATACTGAATGCCACATTATACTGTGGTTTTTCAACAGTTCTGCAACTGATGAAATCTGGGATGAGACGCGGTACAGCGATTTTGTCGAGTTGTTTCTGTTCCGCAATAAGATTCTCCGCGCCTATCACGATACCCGCAAAACTTACTTGGTGACTCGCGAGGAATACAAACAAATTGAACTGGATATCGACGCGACTTTTAAGTATTTGCAGCAGGACAAAGCCCATCAGCGGCAATTGAAAGGTGCGGGTTTAAAACAAGAGGAACTAGAACATCTGGAACGTCAGACAATCGAGATGCCGCCCCGCGCTGTGAAGTATGCGCGGTTGCTGATGGACTTGGAATTTCGGCAAAATACGATCGCAATTAATGCCAAAAATTACCAAAATAAATTAAATCAAATAAGTCTTGACTTAAAATCAAGCAAGAAGTACAATGATACTGATTGCGATTTAAGCTTTTTAGAATTATTCAGCAAAGAAACCTGCCCGCAGTTTCAAGAACAAATCAAAGCCGACTTAGGCTACTTCAAACACGGCACCGGCTTGCTAGACAAAGCAATGGAAGCAATTCGAGGAGTTGTCGCCATAGAAGAAGCTTATCGGGATGCAAAATTAGAGGTAACGATTCAAGCTGTCGGCTTTGGTTTGGGAGTAGCCGGGGTAGTGGCTGGCAGTTCTCCTTATTTGATTAAACAAGACCCGCCGAATCAGGTGGTTTATTTGCCTTTCCTGAAGGTGGGAATTAATTCTTTTGCGTTGGTATTGTTGATTAGTATCGGCGCGGGGGTTGTGGTTTGGTCTTTGGTTATGTTGGGGGCAAATTCCAAGAATCTACTAGGTAAATTCAAGAATCTACTCGGTAAAAATAAGCAGTTACCGCCGCAATAGACAAGATTTCATAAATCCTTGATTAATACGGAAACCGCAGATTTAAGGCAGATAAACACAGATAAACGCAGATAATTTTGAGATTGTTTGGGAATGAGTGCAAGAAGTCTCATCATCCCGGTTCCGGGCGGGCAAATCACCCGCCCAGAAAAAGATTGATCTTAATATTGAGGTACAGACGAGTCTACTTCTTGACTCCAAGCAGTAATCCCGCCCTTAACATTAATCCCCTCAATTCCAGCTTCCTTCAAAATGCCCAAGGCTTTCGCAGAACGGCCGCCCATTTTGCAGTGTGCAATCAAGCGGTGTCCGTTCAACAATTCCTTGACTTTGGCAACACCTGCGCCGTGTTCGATATCCGGCAAAGGAACCAAAACCGACCCAGGAATTTGAGCAATTTGATACTCGTTAGGATTGCGAACATCTAACAATACAAAATCCTTCGCACCGCTGTCGATTAACTCTTTAAGTTCGGTGACAGTCATCTCAGAAATTTGCTGTTGTTCTTGCGCTTCCATCGCTTTTGCTTGAGGAATGCCGCAGAATTGTTCGTAATCGATTAACTTTTCAATTACCGGACGCACTGGATTCGGCCGCAATTTCAATTGCCGGAACGTCATATCTAAGGCATTGTAAAGCAACAGTCTGCCGCTCAAAGTAGTGCCTTGACCCAAGATAATTTTGATAGCTTCCGTTGCTTGGATAGAACCGACAACTCCGCACAAAACGCCTAAAACGCCGCCTTCCGCACAAGAAGGAACCATCCCAGGAGGTGGGGGTTCGGGGTACAAATCGCGGTAATTCGGGCCGCCTTCGTAGTTGAAAACTGTTGCTTGCCCTTCAAATCGGAAGATGGAACCGTAGACGTTGGGCTTGTTTAAAAGCACGCACACGTCGTTCATCAAATAGCGAGTCGGAAAGTTGTCCGTACCATCGATAATAATATCGTAGGGAGTCGCAATGGCGATCGCATTTTCCGAACTAACGCGAGTATCGTACAAATCAACTTGGCAAAAAGGATTTATTTCTAAAATCCGATTTTTAGCCGACTCAATCTTCGGTTTCCCAACCCAAGAAGTGCCGTGAATTACCTGCCGCTGCAAGTTGGAATGGTCAACAATATCAAAGTCTACAATCCCAATGCGGCCAACACCGGCTGCTGCTAAATACAGCAGCAGCGGCGAACCCAGTCCTCCCGTACCGATGCAGAGCACGCTGGCAGCTTTGAGACGCTTCTGCCCTTCCAATCCAACTTCTGGCAGGATCAGGTGGCGAGAGTAGCGTTCGTATTCTTGTTTGTTGAGCTGGATCTCGTCCAGATTAGGATTTAGCATGATATTGTGTGTAGCGCCGATTTAGAATTATATCCTATCTGAATCTTTCGCCTTTTTACGTGTTTGTTATTTTTACTAATTATTTCTTAATCTCAGTCGGTTCCTGTGCGAGAATTTCCTCTGCTTGGAAGTTTCCATCTCCGTCAAGACTCCAACTGCGGAGGTCTTCCGAACAGCCTTGTCGGACGGACACAATGATGTAAGAGTATTGGGCCCAGGCCAATGCCCGATCGCACTCTGAGGGCACTGCGGGACAATCCGTGTGAGAATGATATATACCGATAATATCCAGAGTGCGATCGCGCCCATGTTTCATCGCCCGCAACATATCTTCGGGACTTATAGCATATCTGCGTCTTTCTGTCAATTCTTTTTGTTCCGGCCAATTCTCCTGGGCTTCCGCACTCCAAGCATTGTGAGTCGGCCAAACTTCTACTAAAGTTTTAACACCGCCAGTAACTCGACCGAGCAACAAACCGCAGCATTCTTCAGGATAAGCGCTTTCGGCGTGGGTGCGGATGGATAAAATGTGAGAGTCGGAAAGTGCGATCGGCTGCATGAGATATTATTGTAGATTTTATTAGACCTCTTGCAAAAATCCTTTTAATCAAATTCTGGAACGGGCTCTCCGGCCCATTCCACAAGAAAAAAAAATTTGTGGGATGGGCCGGAGAGCCCGTCCTAGTTATTTTTACAAGAGGTCTATTGTAGATTTTATTGTAAAGTGCGATTAAAAGCGGGATAACTACGCTTCACGGGCTTTTTTTAAATTGTGGAACAGGCATCTTGCCTGTTCAATACTGGCTTTTCTAGAGATGTCTATTAATTTGACATTCCTGTAGCTGTTTGCAAAACAGTTCTATAAGCAATGACAGCTTCAGTCTGGTTAACATATCCTACATATTGACCCAATACAGAAAAGTCTAACTCAGGCAAAAATTCACTCCTCGAAATTAACTCATAACCCGACTCCCGCAAGCGGTAAATAGAAAATCGATCGTTAGCCCAAAACCAGACTTCAGGAACCTGCAAACCGCGATACACATCCAGTTTGTCAATACCGCCGCTAGTTAGAGCAATTTCGATCGCAATATCCGGGACTTCTGGAAGTAAACCTAAACAGTAACACTCGTCTGCTTGGGCACCCCGTCTCACAGCTTCGCGGCGAAATGTAGCACTTCCGTAACCGTTGAGATTAATTAGCCTTTCAACCGCATAGGTTTCTATCAACCGGGCAATAATTGTTTTTAGCCTTTCGTGTTCTGGCGAAGTCGTCATGATAATTTCTAACGTTCCTTCCAAGTACGTCATCCTGGGGAATTCATCGACAAACATATCAGAAAGTTGCTCGTATTGTTCCCAAGTCACATCATATAAAATAATGCGCTGTTCGGTAGCAGGTTCGAGAGTTTTTGGATCTAAAAGTAACATAATTAATTACCTGCACTTAAATATCTAAACATTAGATTTTTCCGCTCTTTCTCACTCTTCTTCTCTGTGTCCTCTGCGCCCTCTGCGGTAAAAAAAAATGTATGGTGCGCCGCAGCGCACCTTACAGATAAAATTAATTAATGCAATCAAGTCGGAGTTTGCTGCAACTCAGGGCGTTCATCTGGAACGATCGCACCTTCCACAGGACACACCTGCAAACAAATGCCGCAGTCAATACAGGTATCAAAATCAATCCAAAACCAATCAGTACCCTTGACATTTTTGCCGGAGCCCGGGTTAATGCAAGCAACCGGACAAGCGCCAACGCAATCAGCAACTCCCTCGCAAATATTCGTAACAATAGTGTGTGCCATAGTGTTCTCTCAAAAAATTTTAGGTAGATAGGGAATTAGCAATTAGCAATTGGCAAAACCTTCTCTCGATCGGCAGGATACATAATATCATATCGGGTGATTTTTAACCAATTACCAACTACCAATTACCAATTACCAATTAGCCTAATTTACCGTTTCAATTGTTGGCAATCCTTCGGCATTTACCCAAGCAATTTGAGCAATTCGTCGATCGCGCGCGTATTCCCGCGCCGCCTCCTCCGTCTCCCGACTCTCCAAATCTATTTCCACCCGAACTAGGTGAGTAGACTCTCGGAGTTTGCGAGCATAATCAAACGCGGCGGCACTAGCTTCAGGAGTTTGAGGAACAACCAACCAGTCGCTAGCTGGCGTCTGGGTGGGCAATTGCCCCTCTGTCAGCAAAACTTGGTGCAAATCTTCAATATTCAGACAAAACCCGATGCCGGGGGAATTTTGCCCTTGGGGGTCGAACAGTCCCAACAGTTGGTCGTAGCGTCCTCCTTGTCCTAAAACTCGCTGTCCACTCTTGCTGCTGCTGACAACTTCAAACACAATTCCAGTGTAGTAGTCAAATGTTTGAATTAAACTCAAATCCAGGTGAATGTGAGATTTGAGATTGGGGATTTTTGATTGACATTGGTACAGTAGTTCGATCGCAGATTTGAGATTGTTTAACGCGGCTTGCTGCGGCAAATCTAAATCGAGTTTGGCAACAATTGGCAACACCTCTTCTGGGCGGCCGCGCAAGTCAAATAACAGCAGAGCTCTTTCTCGCAATTCCGTTGACAGCGGCAAAGTTTCCAAGGCTATGCGATCGAGATTGGCGATCGCCCCCCGAACTTTTTGGCGCACGTTTGGCGGAAACGGTTCCAGCAATCTTGCAGTCAAGCCCGCTTCTCCCAAAACCAAATGCCAGCCATCAATTCCCAAGCTCTGCAAGCACTCAGACAGCAGCAGCAGCACTTCCGCATCCGCAACCGTCCCCCCCGCGCCCAGCAGCTCTACCCCAGCTTGATAGAACTCCTGTTGCCCGCCTGAGCCTGTATCGGGGCCTTTGCGGAACACGTTGGCGTTGTAGTAGAGTCGCTGCGGCTGCCAGCGAGTCCCGGCCATCCGCATTGCGGCCGCGCGGGCGATAGATGCTGTCAATTCCGGCCGCAAGCCGAGTTCTCCATCCTCGGCGTCTTGGAGTTGAATTAAGGTCGATCGGTCGATCGCGCCCCCAGCCATCAAAGTCTCCAGCCTTTCTAGAGTTGAAGTAATAATCCGGTGATAGCCCCAGCGGTGAAAAACCTGCTGCAAGCGCCGTTCGATCGAAATTTTTTGAGCAACGTCAAGGGGCAATAAATCTCTTGCACCGGATGGGGGTTGATGAACCATATCAATTTTAGATTTTAGACTTTAGATTTTAGATTGGGCTTAGAAGCTTAGCTTTAGGGGACGGTGTTAAAGTCGAACCAGACAAGCTTAACATTCGACTTTAACAAATTAAGGTGTCAATAATACGCTTGGGTTCAGAAGACCGGGCGCTTGAAACCACCCTATTATCTTTTCAACGATTCAAAACTGACAACTGACAACTGACAACTGACAACTGACAACTTCTCACTTCTTCTTCCCGCCAAACAAACTTGCAAAAAATCCTGGTTTCTCCTCACCTTTTTTGGCTTTTGCGGCAGCTTGTTCCAGCTTTTTCTTAACCTCCAAAGCCGTCGGTTCTTCAGGATTTGATGCCAAAGCTTTGTTCATCTCAAGTTTCGCCATTGTGGCTTGATTTTGTTCAAAGTAACACATTGCTAACATAGCGTGAGCCTTGCTGTGTTTTGGAGCGCGCTTCAGCGCTTCCCTCAACTCCAAACTTGCTTTAGCGTAATTTTTGCTGTCCATAAATCCTTGAGCTCGGCGGCAATAGGCTTCGGTCTGCGAGTCTGGGGGTTCGACTGGCGGAGGAGGCGGCGTGGGATTTACGGTGGCTGTTTTTTCTGCTGCTTTTTTTTCTGCTGCTTTTTTTTCTGTGCTAGTTGGGGTTGCGGCTTTTGCAGATGAACCGGCTGCAACCCCAACACCGCCAAGGCGCTCTTTTCGCAGCAGGTAAACCATGTTGAGTTCGCTAATTTGAGCGATCGCATCTTGGGTTTCTGCAACTGATTCGTACTGCTTGAGAGCGAGTTTGCTAACTGCTGTTTTGTAAGCTTCTTCCAAATCTTTAGCGGTAGCTAACTGTTTGGCTGCTTCGCTTTCAATTTGCATTTTCGCCTGTTCTTTAAGAACGCGCTTGCCTATAGCTGCTAATAGCAGGCTGTATTCTTTGCGATCGCTTTCCTTAGAGAATTTGTTGTAAGCCGGATTGACCACTTTTGACAAAAATTGGTTAGCCCAATCTTTATCGGCTTGGTCTTCAAAAGAGCAAGTATCCGAATGCAAGCGGCGGGCGATTTTCGTGTAGCGCTTGCGGATCTCGCTATACTCTGCGTCTAAGGGAACTCCCAAAATTGCGTGCTGATCTGTAAAGTCATACTTGAACAGCCCTTTTGTCATTTCAAAAGACATAACTTTTACTCTTCCTTTCCTGGCTTTTCACTATTCTTTAATGTAGCCTGAGTCAAGGGGTTCTGACCCCCGTACTACCCCCGATCTATTGCTGGGGGCGCTACTTCCAAGAAGATAAGGGAGGAACTGCTAGCAGTGCGCCGCTGAGTTCGGCGTGTATTCTGCCGTTTGTGGCCAAAACGCGACCCGAGTTCATCTCAAAGGCACTGCCGTCATAAGCTGTAATTTGACCTCCCGCTTCGGAGACGATGAGTACACCGGCTGCTACGTCCCAAGGGGCGAGTCCCCGTTCCCAGTATCCGTCCGATCGCCCCATCGCGAGGTGTGCGAGGTCTAGGGATGCCGAACCGCTGCGCCGCACGCCTTGGGTGAGGTGAGTCAGATGACAGAATTCGGCATAGTTATTGTCTGCTGTTTCGCGCCGATCGTACGCAAAGCCGGTTACTAGCAAGCTGGTTCTCAATTCTGAGATTTGGGAAACTGCGATCGGCCTCCGGTTGCAAGTTGCTCCCAATCCTTTGCCTGCCCGAAACAATTCGTTATGAAAAGGGTCGTAAACTACTCCAATTTGTGGTATGCCGTCGATTAAAAGTCCGATCGACACGGCCCAAAAAGGATATTGGTGAGCATAATTGGTTGTACCGTCCAAAGGGTCGATCGCCCACAGGTATTTGCTGCTGGCATTCCCTAATTTGCCGGATTCTTCGGCGAGGATGCCGTGGTCGGGTACGTGGCGGCCCAGAATTTCTAAGATGACGGCTTCTGAGGCTTTGTCGGCTTCTGTGACTAAATCGCCCGATCGGCCTTTTTCTTGAATTTTTTCTAATTTTCCGCAGAAAGATTGCAGGACTGAACCGGCGGCTAGGGCTGCTTCGGTGGCTATTTCTAAGAAGTTTTGCAGTTGATTATCTGTCATTTGTTAGTTGTTAGTTGTCAGTTGTCAGTTGTCAGTTGTTAGTTGTTAGTTGTTAGTTGTTAGTTGTTAGTTGTTAGTTGTTAGTTGTTAGTTGTTATACCAATTTAATGTGAAGTTGCACATATTTCGATCCCCCTAAATCCCCCTTAAGAAGGGGGACTTTGAGCGGAATC
>NZ_JAUBWA010000141.1:0-15921 GCF_036702825.1 Microcoleus sp. A003_D6
AATCCTCTCCCCCTCTCCCCTTCTCCCCCTCTCCCTCTCTAATACCATAGGCAATCTAGATGCAACACAGCTTATCGATAATTAAGAAATGCGATGGAAGCTCGAGAATTTTACGAACAAGGATTCGACCTCGGTCGCAGGGGGCTGTACGAGGAAGCAGTTGCAGCTTTTACTCAAGCAATAAATCTCAATCCTGACTTTGTAGAAGCTTACATGATTCGTGCTACTGCTCGAAGTGGAACAGGAGATTTACAGGGGGGAATTGAAGATTTTGAGAAAGCTATGGATATCTACAGGGCTAGAGGACAATCGCAAATAGCTGATATGCTTTTAGTCCCCTGGAGTGCGCTGCACAATGAAATTAGGTTTAAGGACTAAAGTCCTTACTACAAACTAAACTTCACTCACACAAAGCAGCCGCGTGAAATTGAATATGATCCTCGATAAAACTCGCTATAAAATAATAGCTGTGATCGTAACCTTCCTGCATCCTTAAAGTTAGCGGCTGTCCCGCTTTTGCACAAGCTTCCGCGAACACTTCCGGCAACAACTGCCCGTCAGCCAGAAACGAATCAGCAGTGCCGCAGTCAATCAGAATCGGACGGTTGTATTGCGCTTGAAGCACCAATTCGCTAGCATCCCAAGCCTTCCACATCTCTTTGTCGCCACCGAGGTAGTGCCCGAATATTTTTTGTCCCCAAGGGCAGCGCATTGGCGCGGAAATAGGCGCAAAAGCGGAAACTGAAAGATAGCGAGATCCATTTTTCAAAGCGCAAATTAAAGCCCCGTGTCCGCCCATCGAATGACCGAAAATTCCCTGTTTTTCCGGTATCGCCGGAAAATTTTCGGCGATTAAATTTGGCAATTCATCAACCGCATAACTGTACATTCGATAGTGAGAATTCCAAGGTGCGGCTGTCGCATCAACATAAAAACCCGCACCACTTCCTAAATCCCAATCGTCATCTTCACCAGGAATACCAGTATTGCGCGGGCTAGTGTCGGGCGCAACCAGCATTAACCCGTATTTTGCCGCAAATTGTTGGGCCCCGGCTTTTGCCATAAAGTTTTCTTCCGTGCAGGTTAAACCTGATAGAAAATACAAAACTGGTACGGGTTGAGATAAAGCTTGCGGGGGCTGATAAACCGCGAATTTCATCTCGCTGTTGCAAGCGGAGGATTGATGGCTGTAAAAGCCGAGTTTGCCGCCGAAACTTTTATGTTCTTTGTGCAGTTTTAGGGATTCAGAGAGCATAATTGGAAATTGGGAATTAATATGTATTACATCCGTTACATCCGTTACAAAATCCGTTGCCGAACTTCTTCCTTCAAAAAGTCAACACTGTACGAATTACTTCGCCTTTGTGCATTAAATCAAAAGCTTCGTTAATTTGCTCGATCGGCATTACCCGAGTTACCAGACTATCAATATCAATTTTACCGTCCATGTACCAATCAACAATTTTAGGAACATCAGTTCTGCCTTTTGCCCCCCCAAAAGCCGTGCCTTTCCAAACCCTACCAGTTACTAGCTGAAACGGGCGGGTGCTAATTTCTTGACCTGCTCCCGCTACCCCGACAATTACGCTCACGCCCCAACCTTTGTGGCAGCATTCCAAAGCTTGGCGCATCACATTAATGTTGCCGATACATTCAAAACTGTAATCGGCTCCGCCTTTGGTTAAATCTACTAAATAAGGCACTAAATCGCCTTCCACTTCGCGGGGATTGACAAAGTGAGTCATGCCGAATTTTTCCGCCATCTCTCGTTTGTCGGGATTCAAGTCTACGCCGACAATCATGTTAGCTCCCACCATGCGAGCCGCTTGAATTACATTCAAACCCACGCCGCCCAAACCGAAAACTACTACATTAGAACCAGGCTCTACTTTCGCCGTATTGATGACAGCGCCGATGCCAGTTGTGACGCCGCAGCCAATCAAACAAACTTTATCAAAAGGAGCATCTTCGCGAATTTTTGCTACCGCAATTTCTGGCAATACTGTATAATTAGCAAAGGTAGAAGTTCCCATGTAATGGAAAATTTTCTCGCCATTAATTGAAAATCGGCTCGTGCCGTCGGGCATCACGCCTTGCCCTTGAGTCACGCGAATTGCTTGACAGAGATTTGTTTTGCCACTCAAACAATATTCGCAGTTGCGACATTCGGGAGTGTAAAGTGGAATTACCCGATCGCCCACTTTGACACTCGTTACTCCCGGCCCCACTTCTGCGACAATCCCGGCTCCCTCGTGGCCTAAAATAGCGGGAAACAAACCTTCAGGATCGGCACCGGAAAGAGTGTAAGCATCAGTGTGACAAACACCCGTGGCTTTAATTTCCACCAGCACCTCTCCAGCCCTAGGCCCATCCAGATCGACCGTTTCAATGCTCAAAGGTTGGCCGGCACTGCGAGCAACTGCTGCTTTTACTTTCATGCTTTCTCCCTGCGATCGATTTGTCAATTAGCCAGTCAATATGTATTGTATTACTTAATGTCAAAATTTAGAAATATATGACAAAATTAATTGTAATTACCGGAGTCAGTCGCGGTCTCGGTCTTGCCATGACCGAAAAGTTTATTGAATTGGGACATACAGTTTTGGGATGCGCCCGTTCTTCCGAAGCAGTGGAAAAGCTCAACCAAAAATATAGTGCGCCCCACAATTTTACTTGTTTGGATGTCGCAAACGACGATCGCGTAAAAGCTTGGGCAACAGAAATGCTGGGAAAAAATAAGCCACCAGATTTGCTTGTAAACAATGCAGCTTTAGTCAACCATTCCGCGCCCCTTTGGTTGGTCAGCAGCGAAGAATTTTCGCAGGTAGTAGATGTTAATATTAAAGGTACGGCTAATGTAATCCGCCACTTTGTACCGGCAATGATTGCTCGAAAAAGCGGCATAATTGTCAACTTTAGTTCTGGTTGGGGAAGGTCAACTTCGCCGGAAGTCGCGCCCTATTGCGCTTCCAAGTGGGCAATAGAAGGACTTACCCGATCGCTCGCTCAAGAATTGCCCCCAGGTATGGCAGCGGTTCCTTTGAATCCGGGGATAATTCACACGGATATGCTGGAAATTTCTTTCGGAGAAGATGCGGCAAGTTACACGTCAGTCAAAGCATGGGTGCAAAAAGCAGTTCCTTTTTTGCTGAAGTTGAAACCTTCCGATAACGGAATGCCGCTAACTGTTCCTGGATAAACCGAGGCGCATCTAAATTTTATAGCCAAGTTTGATGAAATTCTTGTGGGGTGGGTGTCGCGCCCGCCCGAAAAATACAACTTCTATGGGGGACAGCTTAATATAGCAACCCTTGCAGGATTTACCTGTCAACTGTCAACTGTCAACTGTCAACTGTCAACTGAAGCACATCTCTCTTTTCTTCTCCTCTGCGCCCTCTGCGCCCTCTGCGGTTCATAAAAAAATCTCGAAAATGAAATAAAATTGCTATATTCCCAACTCAAAACTCTTTCCCCAAATAGCCACTGTGAACTTGCCGCTAACCTCCCCGTCGCAAACCGAAACCCGCAAAGCAGACCACCTGCGGATCTGCCTCGAAGAAGACGTACAATTTCGCGAAACTACCAGCGGCCTAGAACGCTACCGTTTTGAACACTGCTGTTTGCCAGAACTCGATCGCACCCAAATCGATTTAACCTCCACATTTCTCGGCAAAAAACTAGCCGTTCCCCTGCTAATTTCCTCAATGACCGGCGGCACAGAATTAGCCCAGACAATCAATTATCGCCTCGCCGATGTCGCGCAAGAATACAAACTGGCAATGGGAGTCGGTTCCCAGCGAATCATCGTAGAAAAACCTCAACTAGCTCCTACATTTGCCGTCCGCCGCCGCGCTCCTGATATTCTGTTATTTGCCAATATCGGAGCAGTTCAATTAAACTACAATTACGGTTTGGAAGAGTGCCAAAAAATTGTTGATATTTTAGAAGCAGATGCTCTAATTTTGCACCTCAATCCGCTGCAAGAGTGCGTCCAAACCGAAGGCGATACTAACTTTAAAGGACTGCTAGATAAAATAGCCACATTGTGCGATCGATTACCAGTACCAGTTATTGCTAAAGAAGTCGGCAACGGTATTTCAGGAAAGATGGCAAAGAAATTGCTCGCCGCTGGGGTAGGTGCGATCGACATTGCCGGAGCAGGAGGCACTTCTTGGGCGAAAATAGAAGGACAGCGAGCTAAAGATGGCAAGCAGCGCAGGTTGGGCGCAACCTTTGCCGACTGGGGAATACCGACAGCCGAGTGCATTGTCAGCACCCGGGCCTCCGCGCCGGATGTTCCTCTGATTGCCTCTGGAGGCTTGCAGAATGGGTTGGATGCAGCGAAGGCCATCGCCCTCGGCGCGGATATTGCGGGATTTGCGCGACCGTTTCTACAAGCCGCAGCGGAATCGGAATCAGCCGCAGGCGTTCTAGCTGAGGTTTTAATTGCAGAAATCGCCACCGTGATGTTCTGTACGGGCTGCGCTAACTTGGGTGAGTTAAAACATTCTGGGGTTTTGGAAAGGTTAAGATAAAAGTGAGTCAGCAGTCAGCAGTCATTAGTCAGCAGTCATTAGTCAGCAGTCATTAGTCAGCAGTCATTAGTCAGCAGTCATTAGTCAGCAGTCAACAGTCATTAGCTAATAACTAACGACAGCGGATAATTGCTAAATCCTAGTTGCAGGAATTACCAATAAAATCGTTTCCGCTGGCATCGGAATAATATTTTTCCGAGTGCAGTGCGAGCGTCTCCCTCGCGTGCGGGGACGCTTGCACGCTCGGTATCATTCCGCTCTAACCGAATGTGATATAACTAATGACTAATGACTAATGACTAATGACTAATCACTAATAACTAATAACTAATGACTAATAACTAATTACCAATTACCAATTACCAATAATCTAATGAAAGATTTCCTAAAATATACCTGTGCAAGTTTGCTGGGAACCTTCCTCGGATTGTTGCTGCTGGGCAGCATCGGATTGGGAGGACTGGTACTGCTAATTGCTATGGCGGCATCGTCGTCTAAAGATTCAGGCCCGCAAGTTAAAGATAAGTCTGTATTGGTATTAGACCTTTCTTTAAATATCACCGACAGCAAACCGAGCCGCAGCACTGGCGCGGCGATTGAAGAAGTGCTTTCGGAAGATTCCGGCGATACAGTGACGCTGCGGACTGTTTTAGACGCGATCGAATCTGCGAAAAAAGACCCGAAAATAGTTGGCATTTATCTCGAAGGTAGCTCGGATTCGAGCAGCAGCGGGTTTGCCAACCTCAAAGAAGTTCGATCGGCCTTGCAGCGTTTCCGAGATACCAAAAAACCCATTTTTGCTTACCAGATGGACTGGAACGAGCGAGATTATTACCTCGGTTCCGTTGCTAATACAATTGCCGTCAATCCTTACGGCGCTTTGGAAATCAACGGTTTTAGCAGTCAGGCAATGTTTTTCACTGGTGCTTTGGAAAAATACGGCGTGGGAGTGCAAGTGACTCGCGTCGGCAAATACAAGTCAGCCGTTGAGCCATTTTTGCTCACAAAAATGAGTCCCGAAAATCGCCAGCAAACTCAAAAATTGCTCGGAGATATGTGGGGAGAATACCTGAAAACTGTCGCCCCGAGCCGCAAAGTGACCGTTCCGCAACTGCAAGCGCTTGCAGATAATGGCGGAATTTTGATGGCTGACGAAGCTCTCAAAAACAAGTTAGTTGATAAAGTTGTATACTTTGACGAAGTATCAACCGAACTCAAAAAACTCACAGGAACCGATCGCGAAAACAAATCTTTCAAGCAAATTAGTTTGAAAAACTACGCGAGAATTGCTGAAAATAAAAACTCAACTCGCGCTGACAAGAAAAACCAAATTGCTGTACTTTACGCTGAAGGAGAGATTGTAGACGGCGAAGGGGGCCCGACTCAAGTAGGAGGCGATCGCATCGCTGAAGAATTGCGGAAAATCCGGGAAGATGACGACGTAAAAGCAGTGGTTTTGCGCGTCAACAGTCCCGGAGGCAGCGCGACGGCGGCCGAAGTAATTGGACGCGAAGTGGTGCTGACGGGCAAAAAGAAACCAGTTATCGTTTCGATGGGCAATTTAGCAGCATCCGGCGGCTATTGGATTTCGATGGGTTCCAGCCGCATTTTTGCCGAACCGAATACGATTACCGGTTCGATCGGCGTTTTTGGAATGCTGTTCAACGCCGAAAAGTTGGCTGCTAACAACGGCTTAACTTGGGACGTTGTGAAAACCGCCCGCTTTGCGGATACTAACACGGTTTCCCGCCCGAAAAATCCTCAAGAATTGGCGAATATTCAGAGGGTAGTCGATCGCATTTACGATCGATTTATTACTAAAGTCGCCGACTCCCGCAAACTGCCTAAAAACAAAGTACAAGAAATTGCTCAAGGCAGGGTTTGGTCTGGTACAGCCGCGAAACAGTTGGGTTTAGTCGATGAAATTGGCGGCCTTGAAGATGCTGTCAGAGAGGCGGCGAAGCAAGCTAAACTGGGCGACGATTGGCAGTTGGAAGAATATCCAAAAAGCCGCAGTTTGGAGGAGCGAATTTTGGAAAGACTTTCAGGCGTTCGCGTTTTGAAACCAGCCGCCAAACTCGACCCGCTAACGGCCGAATTTAAGAAAATGCAGGATGAATTGGCTGTGATCAAGTCAATGAACGACCCGCAGGGGATTTACGTTCGCTTGCCTTTCAATTTGCGGATTGATTAACTTTACTCTTCAACCCGCAGAGGCGGGTTTTGTTTGTGTAGTAGCGGTTTCAACCGCCGAGTTTCAACCGCCGAGTTTCAACCGCCGAGTCCGATATTGAAAAACCCGGTTTCTTCAAGAAACCGGGTTTATGAATACCCTCAAAGTCGATCGACTGGGAATTGGCAATATTTGTTATGCAGCACGCTGAGTTAACAATCCCCAGATGAAAAGTACCACGATCGCACCGATGACTGCAAAAGCTATGCTTGGTAGAGTCAATGCTCCGAAGGAAGCTCCCGCGCTCGTTCCCACAAAGACTTGACCTAAATAACCTCCCACCAGCGCGCCGATAATGCCTAAAACTGTTGTTGCAATAAAACCGCCGCCTTGAGTTCCCGGATAAATGGCTTTGGCGATCGCACCGGCAATCAGTCCTAAAACAATCCAAGCAATAATTCCCATTTCTCTTTCTCCTGAATACTTAAACTTTTCTTGTGCCTTGTCTTATGTTCTAAGAATAACAACCGCTATCAAGCCTTTACCTCTACCGCAGGGATGAACCGAAAGTGGTAGAATTTCCGATCAATCGTCCGAGGTTAACTCTTCTTAATATCTCAAAAGAGTTAACCTCACATCTTGCACCATTTTCAAGAACAGGCAAGATGCCTGTGAAGCGAGAAAATTCACTCTTTGTGGAACAGGCATCTTGCCTGTTCCTAAAAAGCTTATTGAGAATGGTGCAACATCTCAGTTAACCCGATTTTTCTAGGGAAGAAAGGTACTTATGCTTAAGACCAAAGGAAAATAGGAGAATCTTTTCTGGGACTTTTTGTGTTTTACTGGTAAAAAATTACAATATTTCTGTGAAACGAGGAAAGTTTGCGCCCGATGAATCTGACTCTGTGCACGATCGTGAAGAATGAAGAGGCAACACTGTCGCGGACTTTGGACAGCGTTAAGGGTGTTGTTGACGAAATAGTGGTGGTGGATACGGGATCGGGCGATCGCACCCGTGAAATTGCCCGAGAATCCGGGGCGAGGGTTTATGACTT
Organism: Microcoleus sp. A003_D6; assembly: GCF_036702825.1. NCBI lineage: Bacteria > Bacillati > Cyanobacteriota > Cyanophyceae > Oscillatoriales > Microcoleaceae > Microcoleus > Microcoleus sp. A003_D6. The sequence goes on from NZ_JAUBWA010000141.1 coordinate 7,764, forward strand.
TGAATGGTGCGACGACTTCGCAGCGGCGCGCAACGAGTGTCTGAAGCACGCCCAGGGCGACTGGATTTTGGTGTTGGATGCCGATGAGGTGTTGGTACCGGAGATTGTACCTCAAATTAAGCAGGCAATTGCGAGCGATCGGCTGCTGCTAATCAATCTCATCCGCCAAGAAATCGGTGCCTCTCAATCTCCCTATTCCCTAGTGTCGCGCTTGTTTCGCAATCGCCCCGACATCCGCTTTTCTCGCCCTTACCATGCAATGGTAGACGACAGCGTGGCTGAGATTTTGCAGAGGGAACCAAATTGGAAAATAGTTTCTCTCCCCGATGTGGCGATTTTGCACTCGGGTTATCACAAAGATGCGATCGCCGCCAAAGGTAAATTCCAAAAAGCTCAAGCAGCGATGGAACGCTATATCGCTTATTATCCAGACGATGCTTATGCTTGTAGCAAATTAGGTGCGCTGTATGTAGAAAGCGGGCAAATCGGGCGGGGAATTAATTTATTAACCAAAGGCTTGACTGCTGCGGCAATTGATGATTCTATTGTTTACGAACTCAACTATCATTTGGGAATTGCTTACCGCCAGCAGCAGCAGTTTGCCAAAGCAAAAGAACACTATCAAGCGGCAATTAATACCAATGTGTTCCCGCCGCTCAAGTTGGGCGCTTACAATAATTTGGGCAATTTGTTCAAAGATGAAGGAGATTTGAAATCTGCTGAAAAAGCTTACAAAGCAGCTTTAAAAATTGATCCCAGTTTTGCAGTAGGTCACTACAATTTGGGACTGACGCTGAAGGCAGCCGGAAATTTAGCAGATGCGATCGCCTATTACCGACAAGCGATTAAAATCGATCCAGAACACGCCGAAGCTCATCAAAACTTGGCAGTAGCCTTGCTGAAAATTGGCAAAATGCCAGAGAGTTTAGCAGAATTCAAAAGAGCGATCGCCCTTCACGAACAGCGCCGTCCATTTGAAGCAGAACGCCTGCGCCGGGGACTGCAAGAAATGGGTTTGATTTCAGTTGACAGTTGACAGTTGACAGTTGACTGTTACCTCTAAGCTGTTACGCATTTAAATAGGAAATTAGGGACAGGCTAGAAGCCCGTCCCACAAAAGTTTTCTTGATTTTTGACACACAATTTAAATGTAGAACAGCTTACCTGGAAGTCCGAGGATTGGAGTAATGAATAGTCTTCTTTTAATTTCTCCCGCTTATGGCTTGGGGCTTTAAACCAATTCTTTCTGGTAACTGAGATTAGGGCTTTTATGGGCGGGATCTCCTGCCCAACCCCTACTCCCCACAAGTAAGATTCTCGGAGTGTGGAACAGGCCGGAAAGCCTGTTCGTTAAAAATATTCCAAGATATGAGATGCAACCAGCAAAATCAAGCAATTATCTCTACTTTGCCGCTATCCAAATCGTAGCGCCCTCCAACAACTTTAAGCTTGCCCGCTTTGACTGCTTCAGCTAAAATAGGCGACGAGGATTGTAACTTATTTACATTGATTTTCACATTAGCTCTGACTGCGTTATCCCACGCATCACCTTGGACACCTTTTGTGGTATCAACTGCGGGTTTAATCGCCGCCACCAAAGTGCTAATGTGACCCGGCACAGCTTTGCCATCTAAAGCTGCTTTAACAGCACCGCAGCGTTCGTGACCCAGAATTACTAATAGCGGCACGCCTAATTCTACTGCGGCATATTCCATATTCCCGAGCACCACATCGTCGAGAAAATTTCCAGCTACTCGAATATCAAATAAATCCCCCAATCCTTGGTCGAAAATAATTTCGGGCGCAACCCGCGAATCAGAACAAGCCAGGATGGTTGCAAACGGATGTTGACCCTCTGCTACTTCTACAATCCGCGATCGGGCTTGGTCGGGAAAAGTCCGTTTTTGCTCAATGTAGCGTTGATTCCCCTCCATCAATTTCTTTAGAGCACCGTCGGGAGTAAGGTCAGAGATTGCCTCTGCCTTTGCGACTTGGGCTTGCAAAAGCGCTGGTGCAAAGCTTGCCGCCAGCATACCTGCACCAGCCTTCAACATTAAATTGCGTCGCGAAATCATGCCTGTTCTTTCGCTTTTAGTCATCAGAAAAATGGGTAGAAACCCCGTCCTTCTAGGACGGCTTTACATTGTTTTTTGATTTACTACCGCCTTGGAATTGGTTAATTCGGTGTACCTTTGTGTTGTACTTTCAACGGGACAGTTACCGTTTCAAATCTTCCAATCCTGTACGCATAGTATTTTGTTCTTTCGAGCCTCCCTTGCGGGGTAATGTTAGCTTCGCCAATGTTTTAAGAGCTTTTTATACTTGCAGCACTGTTTCAGGGACCTTAAAACTGTTTAACTGCAAATGACAGAGCGGAAAACTAGCTTCGCATTCTCCGGTGTCGTGACTCAAAAAACGTAGTCAGTTAAGACTTAGGCTGGTCAGGACGGCTTTTGAGATTTCTCTTCCAAGCCTCACGCCGTCGGGGCTGAGGTTCCTGACTGCTTGCAACTCGGTTCAATTGTTTGTATTTATTAGCATAATATATACCGCAAGCTCAGCCAAACTTATTTAATTTTTCTTTACAAGCAGCTAGGGCAAAATTTAAATTTCCCAAAAGTAGCCATTTTTATTTAATAAAGTCAACTGCGGTCATCCTTCTGCCAGCAGGGGATGCTAGAATGTATCTAAAAAGACAATTATTTATCAATAAATCGAAATGTCTTACGTCGCCAGCATTCATATCTATCCGGTCAAGTCCCTTGACGGCATAGCTGTCAGTCATGCAAGTATTCTTGCCAGCGGAGCTCTATCCGGCGATCGCTCTTTTGCAATCTGCGATGCAGCAGGAGAATTGGTTAACACTAAGCGCAACAGCGGAGTCCATTTTCTGCGCTTATCATTTGACATCACAAATAGAATTGCCTGCCTAAAAATTCAAGACACCGAACAAGAAATCTTTTTTCATGTAGATAGAGAACGCTTGGGAATAGAATGTTGGTTGAGCAGCTATTTCGGTTTCCCTGTCAAGTTAATTGAAAACTTGCTCACAGGCTTTCCCGACAATACCGATGCACCGGGGCCAAGCATTATCAGTACCGAAACAATTGCCGAAGTTGCATCTTGGTTTCCGAGAGTTTGCGTTAACGAGATGCGCCATCGCTTGCGAGCTAATATTGAAATAGGAGATGTCCCGGCTTTTTGGGAACACCAACTTTTCCCACAAGCCGATGAAGTTGTCAGGTTTAAAATAGGGAAAGCAATATTTGAAGGTATTAATCCCCGTCAGCCCTGTATCCTATCTACGCAAAATTATGCCCCGAAAGCAGCTTATCCAATTTTTAAAAATGTACTAACAGCCCAGCAGGAAATTATGCCTGACTTGGTAAAAAAAGGGCATTTAAATCACTTGAGCCGGCTGATAGTTAACACGCGAGTGCCACTTCAAGCACCAGGAAAAATAGTACACATAGGAGACGAAGTTCAAATTCTCGGCAGCGTCAGCAACTCCCTATTAAATACCATTTCTGATTAGTTATATGGTACGAGTTTTATCAAGCCGGCGGCAACTCCAAAGCAAGCTGACCCAACACACCCGTTCTAAAATCGTTTAACATTTGCCGCGCCGTTCGTTCGACATCTCCTTTATACCTGTCTTTTGCTACCTCGTGCAAATAATCTTCACCATTACTAGATGCTATATCTAATTTATACCTGGATTTAAAACCAGATACTGATATCAAGGTGTCATCGGCCGCCTCAAGCTCTAAAAGCAAATCTACCATAGCCGCGGCTACTACCTGATTGTCGTAAGCTGCTTCGCCAATATCTTCGCAAATAGCTAATTTTAGGGCATTTTCTTGATTGTTAATGCGGGTGGGGATGATTCCGGGGGCGTCTAATAACTCAATTTCGTCAGAGATGCGAATCCATCTGAGCGATTTAGTTATTCCTGCTCTGCGGGCACTGTCCACTACTCTCTGCCCTAACAGCCGATTGATTAAAGCAGATTTTCCGACATTGGGAAAGCCCATTACTACGGCGCGGACTGGGCGGGGCAGCATACCTCGATCGAATCTACGTTTATTTAGCTGCACCCCAGCCTCCTGCACAGCATCGGAAACATCGTGTACTCCTTGCCCGTGTTCGGCATTGGTAAAATACGCAGTTTCCCCCTGTGATTCAAACCATGTTTCCCACGCGTCGCGGGTTCGAGCTGTAATCATGTCCATGCGGTTGACGACCAATACTCGCGCCTTACCGCCCACCCAGGTCGGCATTTGAGGGTGGTAAGTAGCCAGTGGAATGCGGGCATCTCGGACTTCGAGCACCACATCTACCCGCTTTAGCTGTTCTTTTAATGCCCGTTCAGCTTTAGCAATGTGACCGGGATACCAGTGAATTTTCATAATATGAAGGAAGAAGGAAGAAGGAAGAAGGAAGAAGGATGAGTGTAAGGAAAGAGAGAATCACACAGGAAGGAACTAGGGAGGCAATCAGGAAGTAAGGAGCGAATAGGGAAGAGGGAAAAGGGAAAAGGGAAAATGAAAAAGGGAAAAGGGAAAATGAAAAAGTAAGCTGTTAGGTATCTAACTTACAGTGCTGAGATTAAGTAAAAAGAAAGAGTTTTCTTTCTTGCTTATTCCTTCTTCCCTCTTCCTTCTTCCCTCTTCCTTCTTCCTTCTTCCTTCTTCCTTCCTTAAGGCACAATCAAAACTGCACAAGGAGACAGATTGATCACCCGATTGGTAACGCTGTCAGACGCCCCATCATCGGTTAAACCCATCCCCCGACAGCCCATCACAATCAAATCAGCCCCAATTTCGTCAGCCACATCACAAATCGTGAAAGCGGGTTTGCCTTCTCGTTCAATGATTTCAGCTTCGATTCCCTGCTGGGAAAACATCGATTGAGCCTCAGACAGCAGTTTGGCGACTGCTTCGGGGGAAGTCATCACCTCTGACGGTGGGGCGGCACCCTCCTCGGCGGGGGGTTCGACTACCGACAGAATAACTAAGCGAGAAGCGTAGGTTTTCACAATATTGACAACCTTTTCCGCCGCTTCGCGGGCTTCTCGGCTTTGATCTACAGGAAATAAGACAGTCTTGAACATAGTGCGCATTTCCCGGACACGGACTCCGATAAAATGTTTAGGTTGAGCCAATCAGTGCCGTTTGTTTCATCTTCCGTTTTTTGTACGGACGCGGTTGAATGCGTCCGAGGCCCCAAGTGCAAGTGACCAGTGCCGCCATTTCAACGGAATTCGACAAAAACACAAATATTAGGAGGTTAATCCTGTGACAAAAAAAACTGTAGCAAATTTATCGGCATCGGACTTATCGGGCAAACGGGTATTGGTGCGGGCGGACTTTAACGTGCCGCTCGACAACGGCAACATCACCGATGATACTCGCATCCGGGCTGCTCTGCCGACTATTCAAGATTTAGCGTCCAAGGGTGCTAAGGTCATTTTGTGCAGCCACTTCGGCCGTCCCAAGGGTGTGACTGAGAAGTTGCGCTTGACGCCGGTTGCTAAGCGGCTGTCGGAATTGTTGGGGAAAGAGGTCAAAAAGACTGACGACTGCATCGGCGATGAAGTCGCTGCTACAGTCGCGGCGATGCAAGATGGCGATGTGGTTTTGCTGGAAAATGTGCGCTTCTACCCAGAGGAGGAGGCAAACGACCCGGAATTTGCTAAAAATTTAGCCTCTGTGGCAGATTTGTATGTCAATGATGCTTTTGGTACGGCTCACCGGGCTCACGCTTCTACTGAAGGCGTTACTAAGTATCTGAGTCCTTCTGTGGCTGGGTTTTTGATGGAGAAGGAACTGCAATATCTCGGCAGTGCGATCGACAATCCTCAGCGTCCTTTAGCTGCTATTATCGGCGGTTCTAAGGTTTCCAGCAAGATTGGAGTCATTGAAAAACTGCTCGAAAAGTGCGACAAATTGCTGCTGGGAGGCGGCATGGTTTTCACCTTCTACAAAGCTCGCGGTTTGAGCGTTGGCAAGTCTTTGGTGGAAGATGACAAGCTGGAATTGGCGAAGTCTTTGGAAGCTAAAGCCAAGGAACGGGGAGTTACTTTTCTGTTACCTACTGATGTGGTTGTTGCTGACAAGTTTGCTGCTGACGCTAACACTCAAATTGTCCCCGTTGAGGAAATTCCCGACGGTTGGATGGGTTTGGATATCGGCCCGGATTCTGTGAAAACTTTCCAAGATGCTTTGGCTGATTGCAAAACGGTAATCTGGAACGGGCCGATGGGCGTGTTTGAGATGGAGAAGTTTGCTGCTGGAACTGAAGGTATTGCTCATTCTTTGGCGGGAATTACTAAAAGCGGTACTACCACAATTATCGGTGGCGGTGACTCGGTGGCGGCTGTGGAACAGTTGAATTTGGGCGAACAAATGAGCCACATTTCTACTGGTGGCGGTGCTAGTTTGGAACTGCTCGAAGGTAAGGAATTGCCTGGTGTTGCTGCTTTAGATGAAGCTTAATTAAGTAGTAGGGACACGGCAAGGCCGTGTCCCTACGGGGATTTATAGATGGCGCGGTGTACTTCACAGACATGGAATCTGCTGTAAGTGAATAAGTTTTTTGGGAATTTACCACAGAGGGCGCAGAGAACGCAGAGCAAGAGAAAAGAAATAAGTAAATGGGTTTAAAGTCTAGAGTTTGCTAGTATAATTTGTTTGAAGTAGCAGTGAGGTTTGTTTGTGAAACTTAAAATCTTGGCAACTGTAACGGCAAGTTTAGCTTTGTTTTGGCTTGCAGCTCCCGTTAAAGCTCAAAATCCAGATCATGTCAGGCAATTGCTGGAAACTAAAGATTGCGAAGGCTGTGACTTGAGAAATGCTGATTTGTTCAAGGCTAGCTTGTACAGAGCTAATTTAAGAGGAGCCGATTTAAGCGGAGCAAATCTCTATGAAGCTAATTTGTTAGAAGCGGATTTAAGTGATGCTAATTTGTCTAATGCTAATTTAGTCAACGCCGAGTTGTACGGTGCTGATTTGGAGGGTGCTAATCTGCGGAATGCGGATTTGTCTAATGCTTTTTTGGGGCGAGCGAATCTGACGAGTGCTGATTTGCGCGGTGCTAAACTTTATAATGCGAATCTGGGCGAATCTTATCTGCTGCAAGCTAATTTGTCGAATGCGGATTTGCGGCGATCGCTGCTTTTTAGAGTTAATTTGAGTCGCGCCAATTTAAGCGGGGCGGATTTGTCTTTCGCTGACGTGCGCGATACTAATTTGCAGAATGCTATTCTCTCAAATACTAGGCTTCCCAAGGCTCAATTGAGCGGGACAAATATCGATGCGGTTAATAACCTGCGGCAGGCTGATTTGGAACGTGCCAACTTGCGGGGTACGAATTTGGGGCCGGGAGTTTGCGTGATAACTAATTTTCCTTATTGTGTTTTGAATTTGGAATAATTTGCCTGCTGAGTGCGTCAGCCTCGATTATTTGGCAGCTACGGGAGTTTTTGACCCCGCCCAAAAACGGATACCGTGCCACGTACTCCTGTCGTGGAAAGATAAAAACTTTAGGTTCTAGTTTAAGCTCCCACATTAATCTGTGGAGTAAATCTAAAATCTAAAATCTAAAATCTAAAATCGAGTGACTGGTTGGCGCGCCCTAGGTCGATTTCCGAGCTAAGTTTGCGGTGGTTTGTATCCCTTTTCTAGGGCATATCTCACAAGCTGGGCTCGATTTTCTAGCTGTAATTTGCTGAAAATGCTGCCTAAATGAGCTTGCACAGTCCGGGGGCTAATAAACAGCCGATCGCTAATTTGTTTGTTAGTATAACCCTGAATAACTTCCCAAAAAACTCTTTCCTCGGCTGGTGTTAAGGGCAAAGGTGCAGGTGCTGGCAATAGTGCTACCACTTTTGGCTCCACCGCCCGGGCGGTAGAAGTTTGCAGCAGTCGGACAATCTCGGCGTAAATGCGGTGAGAGCGCTCTAACTGCGACTTTACCTTAGCTAAGATTTCTTCAGACTGAAAAGGTTTTACCAGATAATCGTCAGCGCCGATCGAGTGACCTTCAACTTTTGACTCAATCTCGCCTTGACCTGACAAAAATCTGACGGGGTGACAGGTTGCCTGAAAACCAGACAGCCCGGCAATCCTAGACAAATCGCCTCAAAAAAGATAGAGTA